>NZ_JBFAAE010000022.1:0-130975 GCF_040639575.1 Streptosporangium sp. NPDC023825
CTGGAGCGGTCCGGCGACCGCTTCAGGCTCCCGGCCCCGCCGGCCTGGCTGAGCCCCGCCCTGCCGGGTCCTGCCGGGCCGGGTCCTGCCGGGCCCTCCCGATGGCGGGCCGGCGCCTTGTGTCCGGCGGGAGGGGGTCAGGCCGCCGTGCAGGTGAGGGTGGGGGTGCCGCCGGTACCGGAGCCGGTGAATCCGAAGCTAGCGGAGGCGCCGGCGCCCAGCGAGCCGTTGTAGGCGACGTTGCGGGCGGTGACCGCGGACCCGCTGGTGGTCACGGTCGCGCTCCACGCGGAGTTGACCTTCTCGCCGTTGGCGAAGGTCCAGTTCACCGTCCAGCCGGTGATCGCCCTGGAGCCGGCGGTCACGCTCACGTCCGCCTGGAAGCCGCCGGACCACTGGGAGGTGACGCTGTAGGTGGCCGAGCAGCCGCCCGGGGCCGGGGTCGGGGTGGGCGTGGGGGTCGGGTCGGGAGTCGGCGTGGGGGTCGGGGTGGGCGTGGGGGTCGGGGTGGGGTTCGTGCCACCGGTGAAGTTGACGTCGCTGCAGAAGTAGTAGGACTGGTCGAGGTGGCTGGCCTGCCAGACGGTGTAGACGATGTGGTGGCCACTGCGGCCGGGCGCGTTCACCGGGATGGCCGTGGTGGTGCCGGTGGGCCTGCTGCCCAGCTGGTTGACGAGTTCCAGGTCACTCCACCTCAGCGGCTGGGTCTTGGGGTTGAAGCCCTGCTTGGTGACGTAGACGCGGATGTAGTCCGCGCCGTGCGAGGCCTGGTCCAGCAGGTTCATCGTGAACGAGGCGGGACGGTCCACGGTCTTCCACGCGCCGACCGTGTCCATGGAGTTGTAGCGGCCGCCCTCGGTCCGGCCGCCGCTGCACAGCTGCCCGTCGGGGATCGCGGCCTGGTGGTTGCCGCCGACGCCCTCGCGGAACAATCCGTTCCAGTTCCACATCGCGCTGGGGTTGCTCTGCCAGGCCTGCCAGCACATTGGGTCCTGCTGGGCCATGGCCGGGTTCTGGAAGTCACCCCCCCAGCGCTCCCAGCAGCCGTAGTTGCGCGAGGGCGGATCGCTGATCGAGCCGTGCGCCGCGGCGGGGCCCGCCGTCACGGTGGTGAGCGCGAGCGCGGTCGCGACCGCGACCGCCGCCGCGACGACCATCCGCCAGACCGGGATCCGGTGGAGGGAGGCGACGCCGGGCGCGTGGGACTGGTCGCGCAGGAGTCGGAGCGTACGTGGCCTCATCGGGTACAGGTCTCCTTTTCGAGTGCCGGGGGACGGGTCCTGGCGCGCCAAGTGAGGGCGGAGTTCTCACGCCAGAGGGTCCCCACCGTCGCCCAATCCGCGTGCGGGGGGCAACAGTGGTCCGCGGCTCCCGAAGAGAGACCGGCCTGGAGCTGGCCATACGCCACAAAACGTATGAAAGGTTCATTTCCGAATGATTTTCCCTGGGGGCAGCCTCCGGCGGAACCGATGCGCGACCCAGATTTCCCCGAAGCCTCCGAGATGGCGTCGACCGGGCAGAACTCACACCGGAACACCAGGTCGCAGGACTGGACGAGCGGTTCTCGGAGTCAGACGCGCACCTCCGCGGTGTGGGCGTACCCGCGGCTGCCACGCACCTCCACCTTGAGCGCGGTCCTGGCCCTGCGCACGCTGCGGTCGCTCTCCCTGACCGATTTCACCGGCCAGGGCAACGTGATCTTCAGCTCGTCGACGGTCCTGGACGGGTCGGACACCGCGAGCCGTACCCGCTCGCCGGCGCGGCGGACCAGCAGCGTGCAGGGGCCGTCGACGGCGAGCGGCCCGTCCGCGGTCTCGACGGTCCCCGCACGCCAGAAGACGGCGGCGATCACGCCGTCGCGCGAGATGGCCTGCACCGCCGCGGAATTGGCGAGGATCTCGATCCGCCCCTCATAGGCCTCCATCTGCGTGATGGAGGCGTCGGGCAGGACGGCGTAGGCGTAGCGGGCCCTGCGGGGATCGACGCCGTGGTCGATGAGGATCGTCGTGTAGTGCCTGGTGACAGGGGAGGTGTCGCCACCGGTGGTGGCGCCCTTGTCGATGTCGCGCCAGCGGCCGGTGCGCTCCTTGCGGATCACCTTCGCATCGGCGCCGTCGAGCAGCGCGTAGCCGGCCACACCGGACAGGTGGATCCAGCCGTCGCCCCGGGTCAGCGGTGGATGCCGGTCGTGGGTGTTGCGGTTCTCCACGACGGTCTCGACACGGCGGCCGTCGGAGGCGGTGATGCCGGCGCCGAGGGCGATCACCGCGTCGTCGAGCAGGAACCACGCCTTCTTCGCTCGCAGCGAGGAGCCACCGGCGATCAGCCTCATGGCGGCCACGCCGTACTCGCCGTCGAGCGCCACGCCGCCCGCCCACGGGGTGGGGGGCAGGCGACGGTGGTCGTGCGGAAGATCGGCGCGTCTGCGGGTGTCGACCGTCGTGCCCGGCAGCCGGTACGGGTCGATCGTGGGCCACAGGTCGTCGTTCCAGTGGGTGAGGTCGCCGGTGTAGAGGTAGGTCATGCCGTCGCCGGTGTACCAGCCGTGCAGATTCTCCCGGTTCATGGCCTCGGCCGCGCCGATGCGCTCCGAGCTCATCGCGATCGCGTACGCCCAGGTGGGACGGCGGTGCACGACCCGGTCCATGTCGGCGAAGACGTACGTGCCCGTCATGCGCGGGCCGACCGGCACCGACGGGTCGGCCAGCAGGGCCGTGGCCCTGGCGATGCTCGCCGGCGGTGCGAACGCGCCGTAGGGGGTGGCCTGGTTGCGGGTGAGCCAGCCTTTGACCAGCGGTCGCCAACGCCGGGCATGGCGCTCGGGTGCCGTCTCCAGCAGGGTGAGGACGGCCTCGACCGCCTTGTGTCCCGAGTGGTGGTCGCGGTGGCCCTGCACCGAGATCTGCCGGCCGCGCACGCAGTCCATCATCAGCCCGTCGAAGACGAACGGCACGAACGAGCGGTCCACGATGTCGTAGACGTTGCCGATTCCGGTGATCTCCCACGGTGACCCGGAGAGCATGGCGATCAGCTTGGCCACGCTCTCCAGGTAGTCCACGCCGTAGCTGCCGGTGTAGGGGTACACGTCGTGCTGGATGAACGATCCGTCACGGTAGAAGCCGTCGCCGGGGCCCCTTGTCGGCCGCAGCAGGTCGGAGACCGCGTTCCTGGCCCGTCTGACGAGGCGTGCGTCGTGGGTGAGCAGTCCGCGCATCGCCACCGCCATGGCCTTGCCCGCGCGGTTGGCGCCGGTCTCGACGACGCCGGGGTGGCTGACGCGGCGCTCCGGGTCGGGGCACCAGCGGCGCAGGGGGCGCAACCAGCGCTCGATGCGGCCTGAGGGCAGGCCGTCGTACAGCAGGGCACAGGTGTCGGTCAGCGCGCGCGGGACACCGATCTCCCACCAGAACCAGTTGCTGCCCCGCCGATCGAGCCCTTCGTGGTAGGCGTGCTCGTAGAGGAAGTCCAGCGCCCTGACGGCGGTCTCGGCGACCTGGCCGTCCCGGTGCATGGCGGTGCCCGGCGTGGCCCAGGCCAGCGCCAGTGTGCGCATGCGGTTGTAGGAGCGGTTGAAGTTACCCGTCCGGGGGTCCGACAGCGGCAGGTCGGGCCACAGGCTCGGGCGACCGGCGGCGGGCCTCAGCTTGCGCAGCACCGCGTTGGCCGAGCCCTCGAGCGCCCGTGTCCTGTCGGTATAGGTCCTGTCGGCATGAGCGGAGTCGTGCGACCCACCGGCCAGCAGGCTCACCCACCGCTCACGCGCGGCGTCGAACGCCGCAGCGTCGAACGCCGCGGCGCCGGCCGCCTCGGCCGGTCTGTCCCAGAGGGCGAGACCGGCCACTGTCGCGGCGCCCAGCAGGGCGGACCGCCGGCTGAGGGGGTGGGTCATGAAGGCTCTTCCGGCGGTTGGGCAGATTTCAGATGCAAAGATCATAGGTGGACATGGGAGTGGGCCGTTCGACTCCGGCGACGGTGAGCGGGCGAACGAACGGCATGACAACCGGCACCGTCCCCATCGCTCACGAGACCGTCGACCACCTCGACCACCACGTGCCCCTGCTCCACCCGGAGATCTCGATCAGGTCCGCCTGCGACGCCGACAGATACTCGACGGCCTGATCAACCAGTACCGGCGGCCCGCATCGACGAGGCGGATAACCGCGGACCAGAGGCCACACCCGGATTTCCGCACCTCGCAAGATCTTCGATCCTGCGGTGATCGCCGAGGTCCTGACCGCGGATCCGTCGCGGATCCGCGTCTCTCCGGAATTGTTTCCGCGTGTCTTCGCCGTCTTGCAGGGCTTGCTCGTCATGTCGAGCGGCGGGAGTATCGGCCTGGAATGCCGGCGAAGAATCCCAAGGTCGCCTTCCACGTCCTGATGGGCACCCGGCAGCGGAGCGTCGAACTCGCCGAGGAACGGGAATTGACAGATCCGCCACCACCGCGTCCGCTGTTTCGACCGCACAGCGGGCCGCCTCGGCGGAAGCTTCGTCCGCCTGTAAATTACATGACCCGCCACGAAGAAACACATGATGGGCCAGATTCCGGTAGCCGAGTTTTCAATACCGTCTTTACCTCGGCCCGTTTGAAAATTATCCTCGGTCGATCAAAAGATCCGTCCCATAGGAGAAGCATGCAAAAAGGTATTCGGCTCCGCCGGCTCGGCCTCGTCTCAGCGATAGTGGCGGCCGGCCTGGCGACCACGCCCGTGGCCGCACACGCCGACGGCTATGACACTCCCCGCAGCGCCACCGCCGTGGGGGCGGGCAACACCTACGCGGCCGGGTTGGCGGCGGCCGAACAGCGGGCTCGGGCGGCCGTCCTCGCGGTCGGCCACGACTGCACCCCTGGGACCTATAGCACCATAACGACCTATATCTCCCCGGGCGGCGGCACATGGGTCTTCCAGTCCACTCACCAGGCGATGTGCGTCGACTGATCAAGCTCGGCCTCTGCCGGGCAGCGGGGCAGAGCGGTCTCGCCGCCCGCGGCGGAGGCCGATCCGTAGCAGTGCCCGCCCGGCTTCATCGCCAACGCCCCGGCGGAGCATCTCAGCCTGGATCCACCGAGCCGAATCTGACACGAATGCCGTAAAACGCGAGGAATTGCTCTCCGGCCTGGGATGACGGGAGTTCCTGAGGCTTCCGTCAACCGGTTCGAGATGGCACCTCCAAAGTGCAAGCCTTTCATGCTCCGGCTTTCGTGCTCCGGTCAGGACTCATGCGATCTTCGACGAGGAGCACCTGGTCGCCTGTGCGGGGCTGGTGTCGGTGATGCGGCCGGCCGAGCGCCGCGGTCTGGACGGGCGGGCGGGCGAGCACGTGGCGAGCGCCGACCCGCCCCTCACTCGCCGAGTGCGGGGGTCAGGTAGCCCACCAGCATCGTCTTCAGCTCGGCGATGAGCTCGGCGGAGCGCTGCGGCGGCGCCGAGGCGACAAGCGGCATGACCGCCTTCACCGTCGCCAGCGACATGGTGGCCAGCGTGAGACAGCGCTCCTGGTCCAGGTGCGGGGCGCGCATCGAGAGGACCTGCGCGACGCGCGTGGCGATGCCTGTGTGGAGCTGCTCGGAGGCCCAGGCCAGGCGGTCGCCGGTCGCCGAGCCGTGCAGCAGTGCCCAGTAGGCGGGACGGCTGCCCTTGAAGTCGGCGATCTCGTCGACGAGTTGGTCGACCAGCTCGGGCAGCGGTATCCGCGTCACGTCGCCGGTCAGCCGCTCGTTCCAGTGCTGCCGCCTGCCGTCGGTGAACCGGGCGATCAGGGCCTCCAGGATCTCTTCCTTGTTATGGAAGAACTGGTACAGCGAGCCCGGCGACATCCCGGCTCGCGCGGCGATCGCGTTGGTGGTCGCCTCGGCGTAGCCGATGTCGGCGATCACCTCCTCCGCCGCGTCGAGGATCTCCTCCATGCGTTTGAGGCCGCGCGCCTGGCGGCGTACAGGCTTGCGTGTCTCGACCACGGATCACCGTCCACGTTGACAAATACGAGCTTTTACTTGTATTTCTGATTCCAGCGCTAAATGCGAGCAGTTTACCGACTTCGGGGTTGATCAAGATGACCGTCCGCACCCATGCCCCTCCGCCGACCGCGCCGCCGATGCCTCCGGTGCCCCCGCTGCGCCGCCTCGGCCACCTGCTGGTACGGCGCCGCCGCCTGGTGATGATCCTGGCCCTGCTCGGCACGGTCGTCATGGGCACGCTGGCGGCCGGCACCGTGAGCGGGCTGTCCCTCGCCCGCTACGACGCGCCGGGCTCGGAGTCCGACCAGGCGCAGAACGAGCTGGCCGAGCGGTTCGGCACGGGTAGTGCCGACCTCGTCCTGCTCGTCACCGCCAGGGGCGGGAACGTGGACGACCCCGCCGTGGCCGCCGCCGGCCGGGAGCTGACGAGCCGGCTGGCCGCCTTCGACGGCGTGGCCGAGGCCGCCTCCTACTGGTCGCGGGGTACCCCCGCGACGCTGCGCAGCGAGAACCGCGCGCACGCGCTCGTGCTCGCGCGCATCCCGGGGGACGCCAACCTGGTCAGGGGACAGCTCCTGCCGCGAATCATCCCCGAGGTGACCCGAGGCAACGACACGATCACCGTTCAGGCGGGCGGCGGGGAGGAGGTCTACCGCCAGACCGTCCCGCTGGCCAGGCAGGACTTCGTGCGGGCCGAGATGGTGATCTTTCCGTTGGTGTTCGTACTGCTCTGGATCTTCCTGCGCCGCCTGGTGGCCGCCGTGGTGCCCATCGTGCTGGGCGTCTTCGTGATGGTGGTCTCACTGGCTCTGATCCGCCTGCCGCTGCTCTACTCCGATGTCTCCACCTTCGCGCTCAACCTGACGCTGGCGCTCGGCCTCGGCCTCGGCATCGACTACGCGCTGTTCGTAGTCTCGCGGTTCCGCGAGGAGGTAGGGCTGGGCCATGACCGGCACGAGGCGGTCGCCAGAAGCGTCGAGAAGGCAGGCCGCACGGTGATCTTCAGTGGGGTGACCGTGGCGGCCTCGCTCGCGGTGCTGCTGCTGATGCCCTTCGACTTCTTCCGGTCCTTCGGCTACGCGGGGATCGCGGTGGTCATCGGGGGAATGGTCGGTGCCGTGATCGTCCTGCCCGCGGTGCTCGCCGCGATCGGTGACCGGGTGCTGCCCCGCCGCACGAAGGAGGAGAACGGCACGTTCTGGCGCGGCCTGGCCACGCGCGTCATGCGCAAGCCGCTGATCTTCGGCGGAGTGGCGACGGTGGTGCTCCTGCTGCTCGGCTCGCCCTTCCTCGGGCTGAACTTCGGCGTCGCAGACGATCGCATCCTGCCCACCTCGGCGCCGGCGCGGCAGACCTCCGAGGTGATCCGGGCGGAGTTCCCCGCGGAGGAGAGCGACGCGCTGCAGGTCGTCTCCGCCGGGGCCGCCGACGCGGCGGGGGTGCCCGGCTACGCGGCCGCGCTGTCGCGGCTGCCCGGGGTCGCCCAGGTGGACTCGGCGGCGGGATCCTACGCCGAGGGGCAGCGGGTCGGCGACGGCGATCCCGGGCGGTTCCAGGGCGACGAGGGGACCTGGCTGTCCGTGGTGCCGACCGCGGAGCTGATGGAGCGTGATCCGGTGGGTCTGGTGCGGGACGTGCGGGCGCAGGCGGCGCCGTTCGAGGTGCTGGTCGGCGGCTACCCAGCAGAGCTCGGCGACTACCGGCAGGCGGTAGTGGACCGGCTCCCGCTGCTGCTCGGGCTGATCCTCGTGGTGACGTTCGTCATCCTGTTCCTGATGACGGGAAGCCTGCTGATCCCGCTGAAGGCCACGGTGCTCAACCTGCTGAGCCTGTCGGTGATGCTGGGCGCGCTCGTGTGGATCTACCAGGATGGGAACCTGTCGGGCCTGCTCGGCTTCACCGCGACGGGCACCCTCGATCCGAGCATTCCCATCCTGATGTTCTGCATCGGGTACGGGCTCTCGATGGACTACGAGGTGTTCCTGCTGTCGCGGATCAAGGAGGAGTACGACCGCACGGGCGACACCGTCGCCGCCGTCACGGCAGGGCTCCAGCGCAGTGCTCCGCTGATCACCGCCGCCGGTGCGATCCTGGCGATCTCCTTCGCGGCCTATGTCACCGCGGGCGTCTCCTTCGTGCAGATGCTCGGCGTCGGGATGGCGGTGGCGATCCTGGTGGATGCCACGATCATCCGGGCGATCATGGTACCGGCCTTCATGCGGCTCGCGGGCCGGGCCAACTGGTGGGCGCCCGGCCCCCTGCGGCGGCTGCACGCGCGGATCGGGCTGAGCGAGTGATCCGTGCGCGCCCGGTTGTTCGCGTCCACCCGGACGCGCCCGGGGTTCAGATGAGGCAGCGGGCCCAGATCTGCTCCACGACGGGCTCGCGCTGCTCGGCGACGCCGCACGCGACCGGGTCCTGGTGCTGGTCACCGACGGTCAGGTCGACAACGAGGACCAGATCCTGGAGCGGGTGAGCGCGGGCCTGTCCGGGGTGCGGGACCGTGTCTCACCACCCGAAACGGCCCTCGTGGAGGAATTGGACCGAGAAACGGTCAACAGAAATCACGCCGTGGATCGGGTCTGTCAACGACCCACGGCCCCTCACCGACGACTCGGATCACTCGGGCTCGTAGGCGAGGTTGGGGCGCAGCCAGCGCTCGACCTCCGCGAGGTCGAGGCCGCGGCGCCGGGCGTAGTCCTCGACCTGGTCCCTGCCGAGGCGTCCCACGGTGAAGTACCGCGACGACTCGTGTGCGAAGATCAGCCCGCTGACGCTCGCGGCCGGGGTCATCGCGAAGGACTCGGTCAGGCCCATGCCGAGCTTGTCGGCGCCGAGCAGCTCGAACAGCTCCCGCTTCTCGCTGTGGTCCGGGCTCGCGGGGTAGCCGAGCGCGGGACGGATGCCGCGGAAGCGCTCGGCGTGCAGGTCCTCGATGAGGGGGTCGGCATCCGGCTCGAACCAGCCGCGCCGCGCCTGCAGGTGGATGTGCTCGGCGAACGCCTCGGCCAGGCGGTCGGCGAGGGCCTTCACCATGATCGACCGGTAGTCGTCGTTCTGGGCCTCGTAGCGGGCCGCGAGCTCCTCGGCGCCGTGCACGGCCACGGCGAACCCGCCCAGGTGGTCCCCGGCCGGGGCGATGTAGTCCGCCAGGCACCGGTTGGGCCGGCCGTCAGGCTTGGCCGTCTGCTGGCGCAGCATCGGCAGCCGAAGACCGTCCTCGAGCACGATGTCGTCGCCCTCGGAGTGGGCCGGCCAGTACGCGTAGGCGCCCTTGGCCTGGAAGCTCCCCTCGGCGATGATCTGGTCGAGCATGGTGTTGGCGTCGTCGAAGAGCTCGCGGGCCACCGGCTGGTCGAGGATGGCCGGGTACTTGCCCTTCAGCTCCCAGGCCAGGAAGAGGAACTGCCAGTCGATCATCGCCCGGAGGGTCTCCAGGTCCGGCTCCACGAGGCGGACGCCGGTGAAGGCGGGGACCGGCAGGTCCTCGAAGGAGACCCGCTCGGGGTTCGCGCGGGCCTGGTCGACGGTGAGCAGCGGGGTGCGCTGCTTGTTGGCGTACTGCTCGCGCAGGCGCTCCTGGTCGGCGCCGTTGCTCACGGCCAGCGCCTCGGCCCGGTCGGCGTCCAGCAGGTCGGAGACCACGCCGACGACGCGGGAGGCGTCGAGCACGTGGACCGTGGGGTTGTCGTAGGCGGGGGCGATGCGGACCGCGGTGTGCTGGCGCGAGGTGGTGGCGCCGCCGACCAGCAGGGGCAGCTTCAGCCCGCGGCGCTGCATCTCGGCGGCGACGGCGACCATCTCGTCCAGCGACGGGGTGATCAGCCCGGAGAGCCCGATGACGTCCGCGCCCTCGGCGACCGCGGTGTCCAGGATGACCGAGGCGGGGACCATCACCCCGAGGTCGACGACCTCGTAGTTGTTGCAGCCGAGGACGACGCCCACGATGTTCTTGCCGATGTCGTGCACGTCGCCCTTGACGGTGGCGAGCACCACCTTGCCCTGGCCGCGGCCGGTGTCGATGCGCCCCTCCAGCCGTGCCTGCTCCTTCTCGGCCTCCATGTAGGGCTCGAGGTAGGCGACCGAGCGCTTCATCACCCGCGCGCTCTTGACCACCTGCGGCAGGAACATCTTCCCCGACCCGAACAGGTCGCCCACGACCTTCATGCCGTCCATGAGCGGCCCCTCGATCACCTCCAGGGGGCGTGCCTTCTGCTGCCGGGCCTCCTCGGTGTCGGCCTCGATGAAGTCGACGATGCCGTGCACGAGGGCGTACGACAGGCGCTCCTCCACCGGGGCGTCGCGCCAGGCCAGGTCCACGACCCGGCGCGTGCCCGATCCGCTCACCGTCTCGGCGAAGGAGACGAGCCGGTCGGTGGCGTCCTCGCGCCGGTCGAAGATGACGTCCTCGACGAGTTCGAGCAGGTCGGCGGGGATGTCCTGGTAGACCGCGAGCTGCCCGGCGTTGACGATGCCCATGTCCAGCCCGGCGCGCACCGCGTGCAGCAGGAACGCCGAGTGCATCGCCTCGCGCACGACGTCGTTGCCGCGGAAGGAGAACGACAGGTTGGAGATGCCGCCGCTGGTCAGCGCTCCCGGGCAGCGCTCCTTGATCAGCGGCAGCGCCTCGATGAACGCCTTGGCGTACCCGTTGTGCTCGCTGATGCCGGTGGCGACCGCGAGCACGTTGGGGTCGAACACGATGTCCTCGGGGGCGAACCCGGCCCGCTGGGTCAGCAGGTCGTAGGCGCGGGCGCAGATCGACACCTTACGTTCGACGGTGTCGGCCTGCCCCTGCTCGTCGAAGGCCATCACCACCACGCCGGCGCCGTAGTCGCGGATGATCCGCGCCTGCTCCAGGAACGCCTCCTCGCCCTCCTTGAGGCTGATCGAGTTGACGACGCCCTTGCCCTGCACGCACTTGAGCCCGGCCTCCAGCACACTCCACCGCGAGCTGTCGATCATGACCGGGATGCGGGCGACCTCCGGCTCGGTCGCGATCAGGTTCAGGAAGGTGGTCATCGCCTGCACGCTGTCGAGCAGGTCGGCGTCCATGTTGACGTCGAGCAGGTTGGCCCCGCCGCGCACCTGCTCCAGCGCGACGTCGACCGCCGCCTGGTGGTCGCCGCCCTCGATCAGGCGGCGGAAGCGCGCCGAACCGGTGACGTTGGTGCGCTCGCCGATCATGACGAACCCGGTGTCCGGGCCGATCTCGAAGGGCTCCAGGCCGCTGAAACGGGTGCGGGCCGACGGCTCCGCGACCTTGCGGGGCGGGAGGCCGGACACCGCGGCCGCGATCCGCTCGATGTGCCCCGGCGAGGTCCCGCAGCACCCGCCGACGACGTTGACCATCCCCGACCTGGCGAACTCGTCGAGCAGCGCCGCCGTCTCCTCGGGGGTCTCGTCGTAGCCGCCGAACGCGTTGGGCAGGCCCGCGTTGGGGTGGCAGGCGACGTAGGTGCCGGCCAGGCGCGACAGCTCGGCGACGTGCGGTCGCATCTGCTCGGCGCCCAGCGAGCAGTTCACGCCGACCACGAGCGGTTCGGCGTGCCGGATCGCGCTCCAGAACGCCTCGACGGTCTGTCCCGACAGCGTGCGCCCGCTCAGGTCGACGATCGTCACCGAGATCCACAGGGGCAGGTGCGGCGCGACCTCGCGCGCGGCGGCGATCGCGGCCTTCGCGTTGAGCGTGTCGAAGATCGTCTCGATCAGCAGCAGGTCGACGCCGCCCTCGGCCAGCGCGCTGATCTGCTCGGCGTACGCGGCACGGACCTCGTCGAACGACACCGCCCGGTAGGCGGGGTCCTCGACGCGCGGGGACAGTGACAGCGTGACGTTCAGCGGGCCGATCGAACCGGCCACGAAACGCCCGCCCGCCTCGTCCGCGGCCTGGCGGGCCAGCTGCGCGGCCCGCACGTTCATCTCCCGCACCAGCGACTCCAGCCCGTAGTCGGCCTGGCCGATGCTCGTGGCGGTGAAGGTGTTGGTGGTGGTGATGTCCGCGCCGGCCGCGAGGTACTGCCGGTGGATGTCCAGGATGACGTCGGGGCGCGTCAGGTTCAGCAGGTCGGGGTCGCCGGTCACGTCGCGCGGGTGGTCGAGGAACCGGTCGCCACGGTAGTCGGCCGGGGTGAGCGAGGCTCCCTGCAGCATCGTGCCCCAGGCTCCGTCGAGCACCAGGATCCGCTGGCCCAGCAGTTCCCGCAGGGATCGCGCGCGGTCCTCGGCTCCCGGCGCGCCACCGGGTACGAGGTCGTGCCCGTGCTCGTCGTGCTTCGAAGATCCGTTCACCGGTCAGCCTCCCGTCGTGGGAGGCGCCCTTACCGGAAGGTCCAGGCCGAGCGTGGCGGGCCTGAGCCCGTTGCAGCGCCTCTCGGCCTTGAGATCGAGAATACCGAGGGTTGGAACAAGACGCCAAACAATGGTCCACGATTCGGAAAGACCCTGTCCATATACCGTCATGGGCCCCGGCCGGCGCGGGTCGGCGCGGCGGGGTCACGCCGGGCGCCGGCCGATCGTCGTCATCCATCTCTCGGCGGGCCGTAGGGCACGGGCGGGCGCGGGCGGTGCCGGTGCCGGTGCCGGTGGTAGGCCAGCACCACGACCACGGCCAGGCCGAACGAGCCCACCCACGCGGCGATGACGGTCATCGTTCGTAACGGTGTCGTCTCCCGTGCCGGGTTCTCCGCGCTCCGGGACGCTCCGGTCAGCCACGTCGACCGGGCGCCCTGGGTGCCGGGCAGCGTGCTCCATCTCCGGCGCAGGTCCGCCTCGGTCGCGGTGCCGTAGGAGACGGTGGTGAAGTCGACGCCGCCGTAGAAGTAGGAGTAGCGGAGGCTGCCGACGTCACGGGTCACCTTGAACTCGCCGTTCCTGTACGAGCGCACGTAGGCGTCGAAGACGTCGACCGGTTTCCACGGCCGGCGGGAGGTCCAGGGGCCGATGTCGCCGCTGTCGATCAGGGGCGTGAAGGTCGTGCTCGCCGTACGGCTGCGCTTGCGGTACCACTCGGCGGCCACGCGGCTGAGGTAGACGCGCCGCAGCGCCGCGTACTCGGGAGCGGTGTTGACCGCCTTCTCCACCCGGGACAGGATCATCTCGCGGAAGACCCGCTCCGACTGCCTGCTCTGCCGCTCGGACTGCCCCGCGCAGCCCTTGAGGAGGGTCAGGCCGGGGTCGCGGCCCGCGAGATACTCGTTCTCCAGCTTGACCCGCAACGGCGCGTCGAGGATGTACAGCTCGTCGCCGTGCTCGTGCACGGTGGCCGGGCCCGGCACGATCCACTGCCGGAACACCAGGCATGTGCCGTCGGCGGCCCTCCAGTACCGTCTACCGGTCGCGCTGTCCGGGTGGATGAGCCCGGCCACGGTCTTCTTCATCCGGAAGTCGGCCTCCAGCAGGATCCGGCCAGCGTCGGTCCGGCCCAGGTCCGCGTCGACGATCCGGTCGGGCTCGGAGGGGTTGAGGTTCACCGTGAACGTCGACGGCCGCAGCGCGAGCCAGACGAAGAAGGCGTCGGACGCCTGCCGGGTGACCCGCAGCGCGGTCGCCGGATCGGTGTCCGGGTCGCCGTCCCCCGCCGCCTTCGCGGTCTTCCTGGTGAAGCCGTACCGGACGCCGTCGGGACGGTCGGTGCCCGCGTCGGCGAGGTAGCGCAGCTCCAGGGAGGAGAAATCGACGCCGCCGTTCGGGTCGGCGGCGGCCCGGGCGAGGCCGGCGTCATCCGCGTCGCCGGTCGGCGGGGCGCCGAAGGCGTCGTCACGTGGCTGGAAGATCGACGGGACCGACCGCCGGCCCGCCGCGATCTCGTCGGCCAGGGTGTCCGGGTCGGTGGCGAGCACGTCGGCCCGCGTCATGTTGGCCAGAGCCTCCCTCAACGCGGGCAGCAGATCGCCGAAGGGAGAGACGAAGGAGTGGTAGACGGCGGCGTTCGTGCGGAGCAGGCGTGTCCTGCAGTCCGCGCTCCTCGGGCTGCACGGGGCGAGGTCGGTGTAGAGGGCCAGCAGCCGTCCCTCGTCGATGCCCCGCTGGGCGAGGCTCTTGAGGATGCGCTGCTCGGAGTGCTCGATCGCGGTCGCGATCCGCTCGACCCGCCCCTTCCTGCCCTTGCGCGTCTTGTTGGCGTTGAACCGGGGCACCACGAGGAGCGCCTTGACCTCCGGCGGCAGGTTCAGCGCCTCGAGCAGGGCGGGGTTCTCCCGGCGCAGCTCGTCGACCGTCCGGAGGAATCTCCGGTCGAACTCGTCGGTGGCGCATCCGGTCACGTCGACGAATCCCACCGCGACGTTGAGGTAGGGGTTGAACGCGCCGTTGCGGTGGTCGCCGAGATCCGGTTCGACGTCACGGCCGAGATCCGGGTCGCGGTCCATGATGTCGCGGTAGGAGAAGCCGACCTGGGCGATGGGGTTGCGGTAAGGGATGTGCGCGGCCGGGACGCCGGGTTGGGCGGGACGGGGCGGCACGTATCCGGGCGGACACGGATCGGCCGTCCGCGTCTTCGATGCCACCGGCGCGGCGGGCCCCGTCATCCCGGTGACCGAAATCGTGAAGAATGCGATCCCTGCCAGAAATCGTGTCCTCGCCAGGCGCATGATCGATATTTTACCTAGGCGTTCCCGGGGAGGCCAGGAGAGCCTCGGTGGCTCTTTTCCGGAAATCAAACCCATTCATCCGAAAACGGGAAGCGCCTGCTCCGGATGTGACCTTTTCCCATCGACTCGCGTCACCCGCCGCCTTACGGCGGGATCCTTCCGCAGGGGCGGCGACCTGCCTGCTGGGAGCAGGAATCACGCAAGAAGCATAAAAGCGCGATAGCGGAATCAACCGCACCCTGTCGGGGGCTCCATGCCGAAGCGTCGCGCGAAAGACGCGGCGCCCCGCCTGCCCGCACGAAAAGCAAGGGAGGGAGATATGGGCGTCGCCAAGTTGGGCGAGAGAGACAAAAGGCCCAGGAGCTGGGGATTGTCATGCAACGCGAGCAGAGATTACGGCCCGCCGGACCATCACGCAGGGCTACTCTTCGTGTCGAAAAAGTAAAAGCCCCGGCGGGTGCTGGCAACACCCCCGGGACACGGCAAACGGAGCAACTTCCGCATGCGAGTACACCGTACCAAGCACACGACCGGTTTTACGGTCCTGCCGAACTTCTCTCTCAGAGACCGGCGGCTGTCCTTCGCCGCGCGCGGTCTGCTCTCCTACCTTTTGTCCCATCCCGAGAGCATCCGCCAGGACATCAAGACTCTCGCCGCCGACAACCCCGAGGGCCAGGAGGCCATCGCGCGGGCCATGCGGGAGCTGATCACCTACGGCTACCTGACCCGCGAGCACGTCCGGAACGCGTCAGGACGCATCTCCACCGTGGTGGACGTCTACGACACCCCCCAGGGTGGCCATCAAGGCGTCAAAGAGCAGGTCAGACCGGGTCTCGGCTCGCCGAGACCCGGTGAGCCGAGTCCCGGCGAGCCGAGCGCTCTCCCTACGGGAGTGAAGAAAGAAGAGAAAGAAACCACCCCCTCCCCCCGGGGGTGCGCGCCGGGCGATCGCGTGCGGTCCGCCCCGCTCCCGACGGGGGACGGCGAGGACGGGTCGACGCTTCCCGATTCCGCTCCCCGATCGACGGCTCCAGGTGCTGGCCTTCGATCGACGGCTCCAGGTTCCGTCCCTCGATCGACGGCTCCAGGTGTCGTGCTCCTCACCTGCCTCGGCCGCGCCGACCCCCGGCTGACCGTCGGCGAATCCGAGATGGCCCCCGTGTTGCCCCTCCTCGCCGAGTGGCTCGCCCGAGGCGGCACCGAAGCGCAGATCCGGACGGTCCTGACCGTCGGGCTGCCCGACGAGGTCCGCTCGCCCGCGAAACTGATCGTTCACCGGCTGCGGAGCAAGATGCCCGCTCCTGCCGTTGTCTCGACGGCTCCGAGGCCGGTGACCCGCGACGAGTGCGACGAGTGCGGGCGCCCGGTGACGTCCCTCGGTGTGTGTTCTCGGTGCGACGACACCGCACAGAGCGGGAGACCCGCCCCGACCGCGGACGTGAAGCGCGGCGCCGCCCTCGCCCGCGGCCTGCTGAGAAACCGTCGCCCCGTGGCGGCGTAGGGGCACGGAACAACCGGCCCCCGCCGCCGGCCGTCCGGGGGAACCATGCCCGCCCTCGAGTACGGTCTCACTCGCGGGATCGCCGGGACTTTTCGGCGACCGGACGTCCGTGTTCATGCCGAACGACGCGGCCGGAACCGCGAAGGGGAAGGCGGGCGGCGCCTTCCCCGATGTCGCCGCCCGCGTTCCCCGGCCCGCCGCCCCCGAACAGCCTGGCGGTGCGCAGTCCCAGCCAGAACAGCACGGCCAGTACGGCGACCAGCAGGTATTCGATGGCGGGGATGCGGACGATCTCGTCGATCCTGCCGGAACCGCGTGCGCCGTACACCACCAGGACGGCACCGGCGTAGACGGCGGCGAGGACCCATCTGGTGGCGCGGGACAGCCCGAGGCCGTGCATCTGGGTGATCACGAAGATCCCGAGGAAACCGAACAGGAACATCGGCCACATGCCGCCGGGGCCGCTGTTCATCACCGCCACGAGGGTGCCGTGCACGGCGACAAGGAGCTCCAGCGTCGCGGTCCACCAGCGGTTGGTGTGCGCGCGGGTCATGAACAGGCTGCCCTGGAGCAGGAGCAGGAACATGTAGAAGAAGCCGATCAGGTGGCCGTTCGTGTTCTCCATGGGGTGGTACCAGAAGGTGAATATCGCGGCCCAGCTGAACAGGTAGCCGTGATACTTGCGGGCGAATCCCACCACCTCCGTGGAGATGGGGGCGGGACGCCCGGCGAACAGGCCGCGGCGGCCGTTCTCCATCAGCAGGACCACGACCAGCAGCAGGACCACCGACCCCTGCGAGCTGAAGATCGACACGTCCTGCGCGAGCCCGTCGTAGAACAGGTGGGTCTGCAGGGTGTGCAGGACGACGAAGCCGAAGTTGACCGCCAGCGCCACGGCGTTCACCCGGTGCAAGCCGCCGGTGTAGCGGCGGACCCTGGTCTGGGCGTAGTAGATCAGCCCCCAGGCGGCGAGCTGGTGGGCCGCGTAGCCGAGCCACGCGGAGGCGCGGGTCCAGGCGGTGGGCTCCGGCAGCTTCCAGTAGTACCAGGAGGCGCCCTGGTCGGGCAGCAGCCGGATGCCGTGCAGCCGATGGCCCAGCAGCCAGACCAGCCCGGCGAGAACCGCGCTGGCCACGATCCCCAGCAGGAGGGTACGGCCGGCGCTCGGGCGGCGAATATCGTTCAGCACACTGAGCATTATGTATTTACTCAGCTTGCTGAACAAACAGGTGTTCCGGTCTCCTCCCGCACCGGCGGCCTCACGCATCGGGGCGAGGGCACCTCTGGGAATTCGCCCCCTCACAGATTCACCACCCCGGGGGGCAGGGGGTCCTACGCCTCGGCCGCGCCCAGCCACGCGCTGATCCCGGCCAGCGCGCCGGGGCCGTAGTCGGAGGTGACGTCGCGGGCCAGGTCGGCCACCGTGACGGATCGCAGGGCGTCCCGCCAGGCGTTCTCGGCACCGGCCATGGCGCGCTTGATGGCACAGGGGGCGGTGCAGGACTCCGGCGCGGCGGCCAGCGGGCCGCGCCGGCGGATCTCGGTGCAGACGAAGGCCGGGCCGGGCCCGTCGACGGCCTCGACGACGTCGAGCACGGTGATCAGCTCGGGAGGGCGGGTGAGGACGTAGCCGCCCGCCTTGCCCTGGACCGAGCGGACGAGACCGGCACGCGAGAGGGCCTGGAGCTGCTTGGCGAGATAGCTGGGCGAGACGTCGTGCAGTCGCGCCAGCCGCGCGGCCGGCGCCGGTTCTTCCACCGAGGTCAGGACGACACAGCAGTGCAGAGCCCACTCGACCCCACCGGACATCTTCACCCCTTCACTCTATCTACCCCCCTTTGACTCGGACAAAAAATGTCCGTGTATTGTCTCGGACAACAGATGTCCGAGTTAGCGGGCATGGATCATCGAAGAAGGGCAGGACGTGCCATGAAGTTCGCAGTCATCGGCGGAACCGGGCTGATCGGGTCCAAGGTCGTGAAGATCCTGAACGAGGCCGGGCACGAGGCGGTGCCGCACTCGCTGTCCACCGGGGTCGACGTGCTCACCGGCCAGGGGGTGGACGAGGCGCTGGCCGGCGCCGACGTGGTCGTCAACCTGACCAACTCCCCGACCTTCGACGAGGCCTCCCCCGCGTTCTTCCGGACCTCGATGGACAACCTGCTGGCCGCGGCCCAGCGCTCGGGCGCCGGGCACTTCGTCATCCTGTCCATCATCGGCGTCGACCAGGTCCCCACCGACTACTACCGTGCCAAGACCCTCCAGGAGGACCTGCTCAAGGCCGGCCCCATCCCCTACTCCATCGTGCGCGCCGCCCAGTTCATGGAGTTCATCGGCGACATCCTGTCCTGGACCGCCGACGACGAGACCGTCCGCCTGCCCCGCACCCCCCTCCAGCCGGTCGCCGCGGCGGACGTCGCCGCCACCGTCGCCGACGTAGCGGCCGGGGCGCCCCTGAACGGCATTCTCGACCTGGCCGGGCCCGACGTGTACCCGCTGGACGAGCTGGGCCGGATCACCCTCGCCGCCAAGGGCGACAAGCGCTCGGTGACCACCGACGACGAGGGCGGCATGTTCGCCGCCGTCCCCGGCGACGTCCTCACCGCCAAGGGCGGCGCCCGCATCGCCCCCACCCGCTACACCGACTGGCTGAAGTAGACCGCACGCCGCGTACGCGACGCTCGACGGCGGGGAGCCGCACGTGCGGATCGCGCTCCGCAAGCGTGATGCTCGACGGCGAGCAGCCGTGCGAACGTGATGCTCGACGGCGGGGAGCCGTGCGCGAGAACGGCCCCCGCAGAGAGGCGTGCGCGAGAACGGCCCCCGCAGAGAGGACGGCCGGAGTGGGGCGGTCCTCGTGCCGCCTCAGGTGAGTTCCAGGCCGCCGTCGACGGTGAGGATCTGGCCGGTGATCCAGGTGGCCGCGGGGTCGGCCAGGTGCACGATCCAGGCGGCCACCTCCTCGGGGCTCCCGCGGCGGCCGAGCGGGATGCTCGCGGCCTCGTCCTGCTTGATCTGCTCGACCGCCGCCTCTGACAGCCCGGCGGCGGCCAGGGCCTCGCTCTCCGTGGGACCGGGGGCCAGCGCGTTGACCCGGATGCCGTCGGCGGCCAGCTCCAGTGCCCAGCTGCGGGTCAGCTGTTCCAGGGCGGCCTTGGACGCGGCGTAGTGGGCCGCACCGGGCAGCGGCCGATGTCCGTAGGTGGAGGAGACATTGACGATCGTGCCCCGGCCGGCACGAAGGTGGGGCAACGCGGCGCGGGCGAGCACGCTGGGCGCGGTGACGTTGAGGGCGAACAGGTCGTTGACGCGCCGGGCGTCGGTGTCGGCCAGCGACATCATCGCGGTGGCTCCGGCGTTGTTCACCAGGACGTCCAGACGCCCCCACCGGTCGATCGCCGCGTCGACGATCGTCTGGGCGGCCTGGTCGGCGCGGATGTCGACGGCCAGGAAGGCGATGCCGGGATGCCGGTCGGCCGTGTCCCGCAGGGGTTCCACGCGGCGTCCCACCCCGAGGACGTGCGCTCCGGCGCGGGCGAAGGCGAGCGCGGTGGCGCGGCCGATCCCGGATCCGGCTCCGGTCACGATCACGGCGTTGCCCTGCAGGCGGCCGGTGGGCTGGTCGGTCACGGTATCCCCCGATGTTCGATGTTTATGAAACATCGAACAACGTATAACATGGGCGAATGAGGCAGGCACACCACCCCGAGCTTGGCGAAATCGCACTGACCACGGTGATGGCCGCCCTCAGCGACCCGATCCGGGTCGGGCTGGTGCGCGTGCTGGCCGACGGCCGCGAGCGCGGCTGGGGAGAGTTGCGGGCGCCGGTCGCCAAATCGACACTCAGCCATCACCTGCGCGTCCTGCGCGACGCCGGGCTGACCCGCACCCGGCAGGAGGGGACTCGCTGCTACGTGGTCCTGCGCCGGGAGGATCTGCAGGCGCGCTTTCCCGGACTGGTGCGGACGGTGCTGGCCGCGGCCGAGACCGACGACGTCGGTGGCCACGTCAGCGTGGAGGGCGTCCCCGCGCCGCCGAGGTGAACCTCCGCGTCCTGGCCCACCTCGGCTCATCCGCTCATCCGCACCGGCGGAGTCCGGTCACCGGAGACGCCCGTCCGCTTGACGGCGGATGGGCGTCCACCCGGCCCGGGGTCAAGCGGGATTTTCAGTGAGCTTCCACCAGGGGAAGCGATCTTCTACTAGGGGATGGGGACGAAGGACTTGAACCGCTCGGCGGAGTAGCTGCGAAGGGTGTCCAGGACCGTGAAACTCCCGGTGCAGTCCGCCGTGTTGAAGAACTGGAACCTTGAGAAGCCGGCCCCCCATGCGGCGTGGAGGGTCGCGGTCGAGGGCACCGGGGTGCACCCGGCGGGCGGGGCCGGGTAGTGGGCGACCACGTTCCGTGCCGCGTCGAAGAAGTAGAGGCCCGAAGGGTCGGAAACGTTCGCCGAGACGGCGGAAGCCGCCGACGCGGCGGCACCGCCCCCGAGCACGAGAGCTGTAGCGGTGAGCAGGGCAGAGCCGATCGCCGTTGTTTTGCGCACTGAACATCTCCATCGTGTGGATCCGTTGACGCGAAAGATCCTCTCCCGATTTAGTTGATTATTCAAGCGTTATCTGACTTGTGGAGTAAGGAAAAGGTCGTTCGAGACCGTCCGGCTGCAACCGCCGGTGAGAGCGCTCGCGCCGAAAGACATGCTCAGGCGGTCGTCATCCGCCGTCGGATCCACTTGCAGCGGGTTGTCGCGGACGGTGCCGGTACGTGGACGGCCTTACGTTCCCGCCGCGTCCGTTTCGGGCCGCTCACGTCAGCACCGCGGCGGCGACCGTGTCGACGTACCAGCGCTCGAACCGTTCGGCCGGCCAGCCGCGCCGGCGTACGAGCCAGTCGTAGTTGCGAAAGTCCATGGCCAGCCACAGGACGTCGGCGACGCTGTCGACGTCGTGGTCGGGACGCGCGGATCCGGTGGCGACGATCTCGGCGGCGAGCATGGTCATGCCGCGCCTGCGGTCTTCGACGTTCTTGTTCCAGATGCGCGCGGCGTCGGCGTCCGCGGTGGCCGCGCCGGCCAGCGCGAGCATCACCTCGGTCTGGCGGGCGTGGGTGACGGCGAGGTGCCGGGCGTAGCGGGCGAGCTTGGCGCGAGGATCGGACAGGGCCCGGATCTCGGCCACGAACGGCCGGTCGGGCAGCGCGACCGGCTCGTCGTCGCCGGCGACGGTGACGTCGACGAGCTCGGAGAGCAGCTGGTGTTTGCTGCCGAAGGCCGCGTAGATCGTCTGGACCGCCACACCGGCCTCGGCGGCGACGGCGGTCAGCGGGGTGGCCGCGTAGCCGGGGTCGACGAACAGCCTGCCGGCCGCCTCCAGGATCGCCCGCCGGGTCTTGCGGGCCTGCTCCCGGCGTTGCGCCGACTGGTAGCTCCGCTTGCCGTCCACCCGCTTTAGTATAAGGTTCCATTAGATAGAGTTTCGCTCTATCCAATTGAGAGGTGGTCGCGATGCCGTTCGGAGTGCTGCAGGAGATGCCCGGCGTGACCGAGGAGGAATACCTCGCGGTGGAGCGCAATCTGGGCCCGGACCGGCCGCCGGGCCTGCTCGCCCATGTCGCGGGGCCGGTCGAGGGCGGCTGGCGCATCATCAACGTCTGGCAGGACGCGGAGGCGTTCCGTCGCTTCCAGTCCGAGCGGCTCATGCGCGCCGCCGGCCTGGCCGCCCAGACGGACGGGTTCGACGCGGGCAAGGCCGCGAACTTCCGGTCCGTGACGGTCGACGGCGCCGAGATGCCCTTCCCGTGATCGACATCGCCGACATGCGGGCCCGCAACGTCACGTTCTGGGCGCAGGCCGCGCCCGGATGGATCCACCACGCCGACCGTCAGGACGAGTACGGCCGGCCGCTGGGTGCCGCGGCGCTCGACCGGCTGCGCGCCAGGCCCGGAGAGCGGATCCTCGACGTCGGCTGCGGGTGCGGCGGCACCGCCGCGGAACTCGCGGCGGCGGTCGCCCCGACCGGCGCGGTGGTCGGTCTGGACCTCGACGAGTCCATGGTGGCCGCCGCGGCCGCGCGGTTCCCGAGCGACCGCCATCCCGGCCTGAGCTTCACCGCCGCCGACATCGAGACCGCCGGCACCGTCGCGGGGGCGCCCTTCGACGCGGTCTTCTCCCGGACGGCCCTCATGCTGCTGGCCGACCCCGTCGCCGGCTGCTCCACGATCCGGCGGGCGCTGCGTCCGGGCGGGCGCATGGCCGCCACCGTCTTCCGTGACGGTGCGACCAGTCCTTGGATGCACGCGGTGCTGCTCGGCGCCGCGCCGCACCTCGGGCCGCTCGCGCCGATGCCCGCCGGCGACGAGCCGGGCCCGTTCGCGTTCGCCGACTCCGAACGGGTGAAGCGCATCCTGATCGAGGCCGGTTTCGAGGCCGTCACCGTCCAGCCGCACGACATCGCCCTGCACGCCCCCGACGACCCCGGCACCGTGGCCGAATGGCTGATCGAGATCGGCCCGGCCGGGGCCGCGTACCGTGACGCCGCACCATCGCGGCGGGCGGCCGCACGCGCCGGGGCGGCCCGGCTGCTGGCCCGCTTCCGCGAGCCGGCGTCCGGCTACCGGCTGACGACCGGGATCTGGCTCATCACCGCGACGGCCGCCCCGTGAGGCGGGCGCCGTCATGACGTTCGCGGCTTAAGGATCACCGGGCCGCGACACGACGTTCGCGGCTCCGGGACCGCCCGCCTGCGGCACGACGTTCGCGGCTCCGGGACCGCCGGCCCGCGACACCGGGTGGGGCGGGGTCCCGTGGCTCTCGCATCTGTGACAATGGCCAGGTGGCCGAAGGAGATGAGCACCGAGTCGCTCCGGATCCGCAGGCGATGCGCGCGGACATCCGTTCATGGCCCACGGGCCGCCTGCTGTCGGTGGCCGCCCGCATGGTCGAGGGCCGCTTTCACGACTTCCTCGCCGCGCACGACCTCACCCACGCCGGCATGATCGCCCTGCACCACGTCGTCGACGGCCGCCTGTCGCAGCGGGAGCTCGCGACGCTGTGCCGGGTGACCGACCAGACGATGAGCCGGACGATCGAGGGGCTGCACCGGGCCGGATACGTGCGGCGCGGGACCGACGAGCGCGACCGGCGGCGCACCCTCATCGAGATCACTCCCGCGGGGCGGGAGGTGCTGGAGACCGCGCGGCGCGAGGAGCGCGATTCCGACGTCCTGCTGGGTGCGGTCGACGAGTACGACCACTTCCGCGAGCAACTGATCAAGTTGATCACGATCGTGTGAGGCACTCGCCGACCGCCGGGAACTACCTGGTGATGGTGAAGGTGTCCACGTCGAACAGCGAGCCGGAGCCGCCGCTGAAGGTCAGGAAGATCGGCCCCGAGCCCGTCGCGGTGAGGGTGGTGGAAACGGTCCTGAAGGTGTCCCAGCTGCCGGTGTTGGGCACGGACACCGTGCCGAGCACCGTCCCGGTCTGCGAACCGGCGCGGACCCGGATGGTGCCGCCGGCACCCGCCGAGGAGACGCGGGCGCTGAAGGTCTTCGCCCCGGAGGCGTTCACCGACGCGTACCCGGCCCAGTCGCCGTTGTCGATGTAGCCCACCGTCCTGCCGCCGCTGGCCGGGCCGTGGTTCGCCACCTGCACGCCGAAGTTGGAGGTGTAGGCCTCCCCCTCGACCGTGGTGGACCCGCCGGTCCTCGGGCTGCAGTCGGCCGCGACCTGTCCCGCGGCGTACCTGATGCCGCCGAGGAGCAGGCTGCGGAAGGCCGCTTCCCCGTAGGACTGGATGGTGTGGCCCAGGCCCGTGTAGAACGAGCGGCCCGACCCCTGCGGGTGGCACCAGGTGATGGGGTGGTCACCGTTCATGGTGCCGCCGCTGTAGCTGCTCTCGTCGAGAGACTGCAGGACCCGCGCGGTGGAACGGGGGTTGGTGCCGTAGTTGTACCACTCGTCGCTGCGGCTCCAGGTGGCGCCGAGGTGGGAGGTGGCCGGGTGGGTGTTGTCCTCGGTCCGCACGGTGGCCTGCTGGATCGCGGGGTGGCCGCTGAACCAGGCGCCGACGAGCTGGCCGTAGTAGGCCCAGCCGTACTCGGTGTCGGCCGCCGCGTGGATGCCGAGGTAGCCGCCGCCGCCGTTGACGTAGTTCTGGAACGCGGTCTGCTGGGTGTCGTTGAGCACGTCACCGGTGGTGCTGAGGAAGATCACGGCTTCGTACGTGGCCAGGTTGGACGCGTTGAAGGCGTTCGCGTCCTCGGTCGCGGTGACGCTGAAGCCGTTGGCGGCGCCCAGGTCCCTGATGGTCTGGATGCCGGTCGGGATGGAGTCGTGGCGGAATCCGGCCGTCTTGGAGAAGACCAGTACCTCGTACGGGGCCGCGGCGGCCTGGGCCGCGGCCGGGACGAGCACGGTCGCGGCCGCCATGGTGGCCGCCGCGACTGTCGCCAGCCCGCGTGCGATGAGACTGCGCATCGCTGTCCTTTCGTGTGCGGAAAGATCCCCGGTGCGGCGGGGGGCCGCCGCACCGGGGATCCGTCACTACTTGGTGATGGTGAGGGTGTCGACGTCCAGCAGCGCGCCGGAGCCGCCGGTGAAGGTCAGGAAGATCGACCCTGAACCCGTCCCGGTGAGGTTGGTGGTGACGTTCTGGAAGGTGTCCCAGCTACCGGTGTTCGGCACGGCCACCGAGCCGAGCACCGTCCCGGTCTGCGAGCCCGCGCGGACCTGGATGGTCCCGCCGGGACCGCCCGAGGAGACGCGCGCACTGAAGGTCTTCGCCCCCGACGCGGTCAGCGTGGTGTACCCGGCCCAGTCACCGTTGTCGATGTAGCCCATGGTCGTGCCGCCGCTGGCGCCGGCGTGGGCGGCCGGCTGCACGCCGGAGTTGGAGGTGTAGGCCTCCCCCTCGACCGTGGTGCTGGTGCCGCTGCCACCGGTGTTCAGGGTGAAGGCGTCGAGGTCGAAGAGGTTGCCCTGACCCGTGACCCCCTTGAAGACCAGGAACAGCGTGGTGGTGCCCGAGGGCGCGTTGCTCAGGTTGGCCGAGACGTTCTGGAAGTTCTCCCAGCCGCCGGTGACCGGCACCGTGGCCGTGCCGAGGAGCGTGCCGGTGGCCGACCCCGCCCTCACCTCGAGCGTGCCGCCGGCACCGCCGGAGGAGACGCGGGCGGTGATGGAGGTCGCGTTGCCGAGCGCGTACGGCGTGAAGGAGATCCAGTCGCCGTTGTCGATGAACCCGGCGGTCTTGGCGCCCTCGGCCGGTCCGTGCTCGGCGATCTGGATGCCGGACTGGGCGCCGAAGTGCTCGGCCTGGCGGTGGCGAGGCTGCAGGGTGCGGGTGCTCTCGCCGGCCAGGCCGCCCTTGTCGGTGTAGCTGGCGACGAAGACGCCGTAGATGTTCGCGGCGCTGTCGTGCTCACCGTCGGTCGGGACCGCGATGCTTCCCGAGCAGCCGTTCTTGCTGGTGATCTCGTGCGCGTGGCTGTCGTGGCCGAGGAGGTAGGTGACCTTGACCTTGGTGCAGTCGATGGTCCCGTCCTCGGGGTCGCTGACGTTGACCTGGAAGGGCACCGTGTCACCGAAGGAGAACAGCTGCCCGTTGACGGGCTGGGCGAGGTTCACCGTGGGCGCGGTGTTGCCGACGGTGACGGTGACGTTGGCGGTGCCGGTCAGCCCGCCGGAGTCCCTGACGGTCAGCGTGGCGGTGTAGGTGCCGTTCGTCGTGTAGGTGTAGGTGGGGTTGGCCGCGGTGGAGGTGGCGCCGTTGCCGAAGTTCCACGAGTAGGTCAGCGCGCCGCCCTCGGGGTCGGAGCTGCCCGCCGAGGAGAAGGTGACGGCCAGCGGGGCGGGCCCGGAGGTCTTGTTCGCGGCGGCCTTGGCGATCGGGTTGCGGTTGCTGCCCCCGATGTACTCGACGCGGTAGAGGGCCTGGTTACCGGAGCCGGTGCCGTAGTCGAGCACGTACAGCGCGCCGTCGGGGCCGAAGGTCAGGTCCATGACCTGGGTGCCGGTCCACGGGAAGGCGTCGATCGTGCCGGGCGCGCCGGAGGAGGTGACCTCGATGGCCTTGATCCAGCGGCGGCCGTACTCGGCGGCGAAGTAGCGTCCGTCGAGCGAGGCGGGGAACTTGACGGCCGAGTTCAGGGCCGCGTCGTAGCGGTAGACCGGGCCGCCCATCGGCGACTCGGAGCCGCCGCCGAACTCCGGCGGCGAACCGGCGTCACCGCCGTAGCGGATCCAGCTGGGCTTGGCCGCGGGCAGGGTGGTCAGGCCGGTGTTGCGGAACGAGTTGTTCGTCGGGCCTCCGGCACAGTTGTACTTGGCCTGGGACGGTCCGGACGGGAAGGTGTACTCGTTGTAGGTCTCGGCGGTGGTGTTGGTGCCGGTGCAGTACGGCCAGCCGTAGTTGCCCGGGCCCGTGATGCGGTTGAACTCCACCTGGCCGGAGGGGCCGCGGCTGGAGTTGCTGCTGCCGGCGTCCGGCCCGTAGTCGCCCAGGTAGACGATGCCGGTGGCCTTGTCGACCGACATCCGGAACGGGTTGCGGAAGCCCATCGCGTAGATCTCGGGACGGGTCTTGGCCGTGCCCGGGGCGAACATGTTCCCGCTGGGGATGGTGTAGGTCCCGTTCGCCTGCGGCTTGATGCGGAGCACCTTGCCGCGCAGGTCGTTGGTGTTGCCCGAGGAGCGCTGGGCGTCGAACTGCGGGTTGCGGTCGGTGCGCTCGTCGATGGGGGTGTAGGAGTTCGACTCGAACGGGTTGGTGTCGTCGCCCGTGGTCAGGTACAGGTTCCCGGCCGCGTCGAAGTCGATGTCACCGCCCACGTGACAGCACTGGCCACGGTCGTTGGGCACCTCCAGCACGACCTTCTCGCTGGCCATGTCCAGCGTGTTGTCGGACTTGAGGGTGAACCGGGACAAGTTCAGGTGTCCCTTCCACGCCTCGAAGGTCGCCGCGCTGCCGCTGGTGGGCGCGTCGCCCCCGGGGGTGCTCAGCTTCGGCGAGTAGTACACGTACACGTAGCGGTTGGTGGCGAAGGCGGGGTCGGCGGCGATGCCCTGCAGCCCCTCCTCGTCGTGGGTGTAGACGTCGAGCTTGCCGGCGGTCGTGGTGTCGCCGGCGGCGGTCGTACGGCGGATCGTGCCGTCGCGCGCCGTGTGCAGGATCGACCTGTCGGGCAGCACCGTCAGCGACATGGCCTCGCCGAGCTCGCTCGGGCCGGTGGCCAGGGGGACCTGCTGGTAGTCGGAGGCCGGGATGTCGACCATCGCGCGGGCCGCCGCGCCGGTGGCCGATCCGGTGGCCGCGTGGGCCGCCGGGCCGGTGGCCGCGGCGCCGGTGGTGATGAGCAGGGCTGCGGTCAGCAGCCTGGCCCACGGCCGAGGGCGTGGGGACATGGAGGGTCCTTTCCTGACTTGGGGGGATCAGTCAGGCAAGGCGCGCGCCGCCGCGCTTATGCCGTCCGGCAGCGCTGTCACGCGCGACCGGATGATGCCGGGTTCGTTGGTGCGGTGGTGCGGTTGTTGCGCGCGGTCCCGGAGGGTGCCGTCTCCGGGACAGACCGATGGAGGCCAGCAGTCTGTTTTTTTCGCGACTCGATGTACGAGTTACAGATTTTTAACACGCAAGCAACTTCGTGTAAACCCCCTGTCAAGGCTTCCCAGGTCAGTCCCCTGATGCGGGAGCGCCGGAAGTTACGCGCCCGTGCCCCCGCAACCTCAGGGGCGGCGAGCCGAACCGGTGATCGTCCAGTCCCGACGGGTGGGAACATACAAAAATTGGGTAGATCGGGCATGGTGACCGAAGAGAACTGGTTTCTCGACCGCGAGGAGCGCGGCAACCCGGCGTCCCGGATCGACACCCGGCACGACGGCGGGACCGCCTGGTCGCACGGCAACACCGTGCGGCCCATCCCGCACGGCGCGCCCTACTTCACCGAGCTGCTCTCCCGCGTCCGCGAGCTGCGCTCGGGGGACCTGCTGATGTTCACCGACTGGCGCGGCGACCCCGGGGAAAGGCTGGACGGCCCCGGCACGGAGGTCGCCGGCGTGTTCGCCGAGGCCGCCAGGCGCGGCGTCGTGGTCAAGGGCCTCCTGTGGCGCTCGCACTGGGACAAGCTCTTCTTCAGCGCGGAGGAGAACCGCCACCTCGGCGACGCCATCGAGGAGGCGGGCGGGGAGTGCCTGCGCGACATGCGCGTCCCCATGGGAGGCTCGCACCACCAGAAGCTGGTGGTGCTGCGCCACCGCGACGACCCCCGGCGCGACATCGCGTTCGTCGGCGGCATCGACCTGTGCTGGAGCCGCCGCGACGACTCCTCCCACGAGGGCGACGCGCAGGCCGCGCCCATGGCCAAGGTGTACGGCAGCCGCCCGCCCTGGCACGACGTGCAGGCCGCGATCCAGGGACCGGCCGTCGGCGACGTCGAGACCGTCTTCAGGGAGCGCTGGGAGGATCCCCAGCCGCTGACCCGCAACCCCGTGCACCGCGTCGCCGACCTGGTCCGGCGCGAGGACACCCGGCCGGATCCGCTGCCCCCGCAGCCGCCCGACCCGCCCGCCTGCGGCCCGCACGCCGTACAGCTCCTGCGCACCTACGCCCACCGCAGGACCCGCTACTCCTTCGCGCCGCGCGGGGAGCGCAGCGTCGCCCGCGGTTACCTCAAGGCCCTGCGCCGCGCCCGCAGCCTGATCTACATCGAGGACCAGTACCTGTGGTCACCCCAGGTCGCCGAGTCCTTCGCCGAGGCGCTGAAGGCCAACCCGGAGCTGAGGATGATCAGCATCCTGCCGCTCCACCCCGACCAGGACGGCCTGATCAGCGGTGTCCCGCAGATCCTGGGCCGCAACCAGGCGCTGGACGTCCTGAAGCGCGCGGGCGGTGACCGGGTCGCGGTCTACGGGGTCGAGAACCGGGAGGGCACCCCGGTGTACGTCCACGCCAAGGTCTGCGTCATCGACGACGTGTGGTCGACCATCGGCTCCGACAACTTCAACCGGCGCTCCTGGACCTACGACTCCGAGCTGACCTGCGCGGTGCTCGACGAGACCCCCGACGGCCGCGAACCGCTCGACCCCGGAGGGCTCGGCGACGGCGCCCGCCGCCTGCCCAGGGACCTGCGCCTCACCCTCGCCCGCGAGCACCTCGACCGGCAGGAGGGTTCCGACGCGGATCTGCTCGACCCCGCCTCCTTCTTCGACGCCTTCGCCTCCTCCGCGGCGGAACTCGAACGCTGGTACGCGGGGGGTCGTCAGGGTCCCCGCCCGCCCGGGCGGCTCCGGGCCTACCAGGTGCCGCGGATGTCCCCGTGGACCACCGCCTGGGCCACCCCGTTCTACCGCTTCCTCTGCGACCCCGACGGCCGCCCCCGCGCCATGCGCCGCGCCGGGAGGTACTGATCCCGCACGGCCGGTTCACGCCGGGCTCGTCGACCGGGTTCACGATCAGCTCACGGCCCGGTTCGTCGGCCCGGTTCGTCGGCCCGGTTCACGGCCGGGACGGTCGCCTGACGGCGACCGACGGGACGCCCGCCCGTCGCCGGCTCACCCCCTGAGCGGACGCAGGGCGGAGCCCCAGGCGAGGACCTGGTCGAGGACGAGGTTCAGCCGGTCCTCATGGGCGGTGGCGGGCTTGAAGCCGTCCGCGAAGTCGGTGAGGATCGACAGCCCGACCTGGTTCGACACGGTGGCCACGCTGAGCAGGCCCAGGACGTCCCGCAGGTGCGAGATCGCCCGGGGCGCGCCGTCCACGCCGTAGCCGACGAAACCGGCCGCCTTGTTCTTCCATTCCGCGTACAGGAAGTCGAGGGCGTTCTTGAGCGCGCCGGGGTACGAGTTGTTGTACTCGGGGGTCACGATCACGAACGCGTCCAGGGGCGCGATCCTGGCCGACCAGCGCCTGGTACGTTCGTGCCGGTAGTCTCCCGTGGCGGGGTGCTCGGGCTCGTCCAGGTTGCCCAGGTCGTAGTCCTTCAGATCGACGATCTCGTACTCGGCGTCACCTCGCTTGACCGCCAGATCGCGGACCCAGTGCGCCACCATCTCGCCTTTGCGGCCGGGACGGGTGCTGCTCAGGATGATGCCTACCTTCAGCATGTCGATGCTCCCTCGATCGGTTGCTCGATTGGTTACGCGAACCACAGTAGGGAGAGCTGCTGAGATACTGAATGCTTATAAATCCAAGTTTTATACGCCAGCGTCTCAGGCTGTAGACTCGACGTATGGATATGCTGAGCGACGTGGTGTCCTTCATGCGATGCGGGCGCCCTTCCTCTGTCCGCGTCTCCTGGCGGGCTCCCTGGGGTGTGTCGTTTCGCGCGGTGCCCGGGTCCGCGGGCTTCCATGTGGTGTTGCGCGGGTCCTGCTGGCTCGTCCCCCCCGACGGCGAGCCCGTTCCGCTGAGCGTGGGCGACGTGGTGTTCCTGCCGCACAGCGACCCGTTCGGGCTGGCCGACGATCCCGCGAGGCCGCTGGTCGAGGCGGACTGCGCCCCGCATTCGAAGCTGTTCGCCTCGGCCGGTTTCGGTGGCACCGGGCCCGAGACGGTGATCCTCTCTTGCGGCTACCGGCTCGACCCCGACAGGACTCACCCGATCCTGGCCTCGCTACCCGGCGTGATCCACCTGCCCGCGACGCTCGGCAGCCATCCGGGATTGCGGGCCGCCGTCGAGCTGCTGGCCGCTGAGATCGACACCCCGCGCCCCGGCACGGACACCGTCGTGTCGTCCCTGCTGGACATGTTGCAGCTGTACGTCCTGCGGGCCTACTTCGAGACCCAGGACGAGCCCTGCACGCTGTCCGGCTGGGCCGCCGTGCTGGCCGACCCCGCCATCGGCCGCGCGCTCGACGCCATCCACCGCGACCCGGCCCGCCGCTGGACGGTCGAGTCGCTCGGCGCCCACGCGGGCATGTCGCGCGCCGGCTTCGCCCGCCGCTTCACGGGGCTGGCCGGGCAGCCGCCGCTGGCGTACCTGACGTGGTGGCGGCTGGTGAGCGGGGCGCGCATGCTGCGCGAGTCCGACGCGTCGGTGGCGGAGGTGGCCGAGCGAGTGGGGTACGGGTCGGAGTTCGCCTTCGGCAACGCCTTCAAGCGGGAGTTCGGCGTGGCCCCCGGCCGGTACCGCCGCCGGCTCGCGGCGCACCCATGACTCCCACCGAAATACGGAGCGCGGTTCGGCGCACGTCGGCGGCGCGCGACCCAGGACGCCCGCTCATTCCGCTGAAAGTTCTCAGCGCAGGCCGTTCCTGGTCTTGTAGTCGTTCCATACCCGCACGCAGTAGGCGTGGCGCCAGTCACCGGAAGGCAGGTGGCGGCAGGCGTAGGCGGCGCTGATGCCGGCGGCGCCCCCGGTGGCCGGCGGCCTGTTCCTGGAGGCCGAGGGCGACGGCGACCTGGTGGCCGGCGCGCCCGTCCTGCCCGCCCGGGGCCGTGACCGGCCCTGCTGCCCCCCGGAACCCTGTGCCCCGGAGTCCTGCTTTTCGGCGCCCTGCTTCCCGGAGCGCGGCCGTCCCTCCGTCCCGGCACTCCCGGCGTCCCCGCCGGTGCTCGCGGTGCCCCGCCCGGCGCCTCCGCCGCCCCGGCCGCTCTCGTGCCCCGCGCCCCCGTCCGCCCGCCGGGCACCGGCCTCCGGCGCGGCGGCTCCCGTCCCGCCCGCCCCTCCCTGCCCGGTACCGGCCCGCGCGGAGCCCTCGTGACGCCGCCCGGCCCGCTTGACCGGCTTCTTGACAGGCTGGGCACGCTCCACCCGCTCAACCCACTCGTCCCGGATGTCTCCGGCGCCGGAAAGGGCCCGTTCCGCGGGGGGCACCCGCTCCGGATCACGCCCCGGGACCTTCTTCCCGGCGCCCCCGCCGGCCCCCGCCGCGCCCGGCCCCTTCTCGTCCTCGAGGGCCTTCCGCTTCCCCGCCGGCGCCTTCGCGTCCGTCTCGGCCACCACCGGGGCCCGCGAGGGGGTGATCACAGTGTCGTGCCCGGCGAGGAGGCGTTCCCCGGGAGACGCCGGCGACGGCCCGGCGACGGGCGTCCCCTCCCACGGGGACCAGCCGGACGACCAGACGCCGACCCCCGCGGCGGCGAGGAACCCGGCGATCAGCGCCGGTCTCAGAAGCTGGTCGCGCGAGAGACGGGCCCAGGGCCGCCGCCACGGGCTGGGCGGCGGGGGCATGGAGAACGGCCTGCTGTCGAGGTAGGTCCAGGAGCGGCGGACCATCGGACGGGTGGCGTCATCCACGTCGTCCGCGTCGTCCGCCGCCTCGTCCTTCCGGTGCCGCGCGGGCCCGCGCGGCGCCGGCGTCCCCTCCCCCTCGCGCTCCCCCTCGCACCGGCCGGGATCCGAGGGGAGCGCGGGCTCCGCGGGCGTCCGGGACTCCGGGGAGCCTCCGGGTCGCGGCGGCTCGGCGGGCTCCGGAGCTCGTCCGGTTCGCGGAGGCTCCGAGGGCGCCGGAACGCGTCCGGCGCGCAAAGGTTCCGGGGAGGCCGGAGAGCGTACGGATCGCGACGGCCCGGCCGGCTCCGGAGGTCCCGCGGCGCCGGGGAGTCCGGCGGGGTGCGGAGGTTCGGCGAGGTGCGGGAGCGGCGGGTCGGCGTACGGCATGCGCCCTCGCGGTCTCGCCTTGAGGCCGTGGCCGTGAGTGCGATCGTGCTCACCGTGCATCTCGCCTCCCGTGTCGCGTCTGGCCTCCCCACCCTGGCAAAATCACCCACTGTATGCGGCCCATGACAGTACGGTCTTACCGATCTGTTATCAGCAGCAGGCCGCAAAGATAAATAAATACGATGAAAAACCAGCTTGACCGATGGGGCGGGCGCCGCGTGCGGACATCTGGATCTCGTGGTCGAGGGGATGGGGCCCACTGTTTGCCGTGCGAGCCAGGCCGGAGGACGCGTACGGCAGCAAACTGCGCGCGACCGCTCATGGAGATCGATAACCTTGGCCGTCATGTCCTCGTTGATGATGAACAGGCGAGCCACCGGACTTTTTGCGATGGCCGTTCTGGGCCTTGCCTCCTGTGGCGGTGCCGACAAGGCGGCGTCCGCGTCACCCCCCGCCACGACCTCCCCGGCGAGCCAGTCGCCCGCGCGATCCTCCGCGCCCCAGACGAAGACCTATGAGGTCACTCTGGAGGTGAACGGCAAGGGCAGGATCTACCAGCCGATCGCGTATTTCGCCGACACCAACGGCAGCGAGTCGGATGTCACCCTCCCCTGGAAGAAGACCGTGACAATCGAACTCACCAAGGCCGAGCAGAAGGTCGGCTACCCGCTCTCCGTCATCCCCGGCGCGGTCCGCGACTCCAACCGCATGCTCAAACCGGCCAGGTGCCGCATTCTCGTCGACGGCAAGGAAGTCGCCACCAACGACGGCGGCGAGAGTACGTGCAAGTACACCTTGAAGTGAGCCGAGCTCGTTCCGCCCCGATCCGCCGCCTCGCGAGGACGACGGCGTAGGCCCTGGCGATGCTCGGCCTCGTCGTGTCGACACCGCTGTTCCGCTCATCCCGCTCGCCGCTCGCCGGGGTCCTTCCTCCCGAGCTCCGGGGCGACCGGAATGATCACATGGCACGGAAAGTGAACGAGGACGGACCTCGGACCATGACCTGGAGGGGCATCCGGACATGCCGAACCCGCCGGCCGGGGGCAACGGGGAAATACTCCCGCGGCCACCGGCCGGTGTTCCCGCGGTGTGACAGGATCTGTTGCAGTGCTCGCGGTCGGCGTGGCCGCCCCGTCCCGCCGTTGCGGCGCGCAGCGATGGCAAGCCCCGAGTCGTCAGGATCCTCACGATGCTGAAAGCCGGTCGGTCCCAGGAGGAGATCCGCCAGCACAACCTTGGCGCTCTGCTCCGGCACGTGCACCTGGGCGGCCCGCTCTCCCGCACCGAGCTGGCCGACCGGATGGGCCTGAACCGCAGCACGATCATGGGACTGACCGGGGAGCTCACCTCGGCGGGCCTGGTGCGCGAGGAACTCCCCAAGGAGACCGGCAGGGCGGGCCGGCCGTCGCTGGTGGTCAGGCCGGAGTCAGACCGGGTCTACGTGATCGCCTTCGACGTCCGGGTGGACCGGCTGGTCGCCGCCAGGGTCGGGCTGGGCGGAACGATCCTGGACCGCAGGGAGGCGGTCCGGCCGCGTGCCGGGGCCGACCTCGACGACGTGGTCGGCACCCTCGCCGGGTTCGCCCGCCGGATGTACCGCGAGGCACCCCCGGACGCGGTGTGCGTCGGGGTCGGCGCGGCCTACTGCGGCATGATCCGGCCCGGTGACGGGATGGTGCGCTTCGGGCCGAACATGGGCTGGGTGGACCAGGCCTTCGGTACCGAGCTCGGCCTCAGGCTGGGACTCGGGCTGCCGGTGTCGGTGGGCAACGAGGCCCACCTCGGCGCGCTGGCCGAGCACGAGCGCGGGGTGGGCGTCGGCTTTGAGAACCTGGTCTACCTGCACGGGGACGTCGGTGTGGGTGGCGGGATCATCGTCGGCGGCAAGCTGCTCGACGGCGACGGCGGGTACGGCTGCGAGCTCGGGCACATGATGGTGAACCCGTACAACGGGCGGCCCTGCGGGTGCGGCTCGCGCGGCTGCCTGGAGGCGGAGGTCGGCGAGCAGGCCCTGATCGACGCCGCGGGCCGGTCCTCCGAGCTGACCGGCCGCGAGGGCGTACGGGCCGTGGTGGACGCCGCCGGGCGCGGGGACGTCGCGGCCGCGGAGGCGCTGCGCCGGATCGGCGACTGGCTCGGCATCGGGGTGGCGAACCTGATCAACCTCTTCAACCCCGGCCTGGTGATCTTCGGCGGGATGCTGCGCGAGGTCTACCGGGGCTCGGCGGCCCAGGTCCACAGCCGGGTCGAGGCCAACGTGCTGGTGATCTCCCGGGAGAGGGTGCGGCTGCGCACCTCGGCCCTCGGGGACGACGCCACCCTGACCGGCGCGGCCGAGCTCGCCTTCTCCGAGGTGCTGGCCAACCCCCTGGAAGTACTCGCCCAAAGTGCCGGCCGGGCCAAAGGAACGTACTCCGCCCCGCGGTGATCGCCCTCGTCCCCGGCGGCCGGCGGAGCCGGTTCCCACGGGCCCCACGGTGTTTCCGTACGCGGCATACCGCCATTGTCACCGAGGCGAGCCGGGCGGGAAACGAGGCGTCAGACGGGAAACGCCAGGAACGTGAGAAACGCCGGGAAAGAGGCGTCACGCCGAGTCGGGGACCTCCAGGTGCCATCTGAACCATTCGACGACGTTCTTGACGAAGGTCACCCGGTTGGCGATCTGCCGGATCTCGTGCCCCTCGTCCTCGAACAGCAGGAGCTCGCAGGGCACCTCGCGGGCCCGCGCCGCCTGGAGCGCCTGCTCGGCCTCGTACAGGGGGACGTTGGTGTCGCGGGCGCCGTGCACGACCAGCAGCGGGGCGGCCAGCCGGTCGAAGGAGTGCAGGGGCGACAGGGCCCGCAGCAGCTCGCGATCGGCGACGGGGTGGCCGTACTCGCTGACGGCCGCCGCGGCGATCCACGGCTCGGTCCGCTCGTAGAAGGTCTCGAAGTCGGCCATGCCGCAGACGTCGACCCCGGCGCGGAAGAGGCGCGGGTGGGTGACGAGGGCGGCCAGCGTCAGGTAGCCGCCGTACGAGCGTCCCATGCACGCGATCCTGGCCGGGTCGGCGACGCCCGCCCGTGCCAGTTCCAGGGCGCAGTCGGCGACGTCGTTGATCGCGTCGAAGCGGAGGGCGTGGTTGTCGGCGTTGCGGAAGGCCCGCCCGAATCCCGACGAGCCGCGGATGTTCGGCGCGAGCACCCCGATCCCGGCGGCCAGCAGGTTCTGGAACAGCGGGTTGAAGGTGGGCCTCTCCTGGCTCTCGGGACCGCCGTGCAGGTAGACGACGAAGGGCGCCGGGCCCCGGGCGCCCGGGACCCGGTAGAGCCAGCCGGTCAGCTCCATGCCGTCGCGCGCCTGGAAGCGCACCAGCTCCGCGCCGGCCGCCCCGGGGATCCGCCCGGATCCCGCGATCCGCCGGTAACCGCCGGTCGCCAGGTCGCAGAGCAGTACGTGGGAGGGGTGGCCGGGCCCCTCGGCCGCCAGGACGGCCAGGCTGCCGTCCAGGGACACCCTGATCGAGGACACCACCTCGGCGGGCAGGGGCGGGAGCGGGCGCTTCTCGCCGGTGGCCGTCTCGATCACCTCCAGCTCCGACCGGCCGGAGGCGTTCCACACCAGGACGGCGAGACGGCCGTCGGCGCTCAGCGCGAACTGGTCCAGTTCGGCGTCGGGACGCTCGGCCAGCACGACCCCCGCCCCGTCCTCGCCCACCGCGACCAGCGCGGCCCGGTCGCGGCCGACGTCGGACAGCAGGTAGGCGGTCGTCCCGTCGGGAGAGAGGATCCCGTAGTCGGTGGTGCCGGTCATCCCGGCCAGCAACGGCCGCTCCCCGTGGCCCGGCAGGTCGCCCGCGGCCTCGTCGGGAAGGTTCGCGGGAAGGCCGGGCGGGACGTCGGAGAGATGGCCCGCAGGAAGGTCGAAGCGGATCCCGGCCGGAGGGTCGGCGGGCAGGCCGGGCGGGACGTCGTGGAGATCGCCGGAAGGGAGATCGAGGCGGATCGCGGCGGGGAGGTCGGCGCAGAGCCCACCGGGCGGGTCCGAGGGGAGATCTCCGGGATGGGAGAGACCGGAAACGAGGCCACCCGGATGGGACAGGCCGGTGACGAGACCGTCGGGATGGGACAGGCCGGAAACGAGGCCACCCGGATGGGACAGGCCGGTGACGAGGCCTCCGGGATGCGCGGGAGGGTGGCCCGCGGGGTCGCCGGGAAGGGCCGGAAGATCGGCCACGTACATCCGGCGCACGCCGCGCGGGCCGCGCCGCAGCAGCATCCGCCGGTGGTCGCGGCTGACCGCGGCCGGCTGCAGGAGCGCCCCGCCCGCGATGACCTCCCGGCTTCCCGAGGCCGCGTCGATCAGCACCGCGTCCGTACGGCCCGAGGAGGAGACCTCGGCGACGAGGAGGACCTCCCCCTGACCGGTCCAGCGCACGAACGACGCCGATCCGCCCTCGGGCGCGGACAGCGGGCGCAGGTCGCCGCCGTCGGGCCGCACCGTCCAGACCTGCGTGTGCTCCCCGCCGCCCGGCACGACGAGGACGGCCAGGCGCCGGGCGTCGGGGGACCAGCTCACGTCGGCGACGGGCTCGGGTCCCGTGTCGACCGGCCAGGCCCCCGGATCCTCCTCCTGGAGGGCCTCCGGGGTCTCCCCCGGAAGCCACGCCTCCAGCTCCGCGCCGAGGGGCTGGACCCAGACGCGCGGCGAGCCGTCCCGGTCGCCGACGAAGGCGACGGCGCTCAGGTCGGGCGCCAGCGCGGGCGCCCGGCAGCTCCATGCGGTCAGGCCCGTGCCCATCGAGGGACGAGAACGGGCGCCAAGAATTTCGGTCATCAAACTCCTTGTGCCTGCAACCACAGCTCCAGGAGTCCGAGTTGCCACAACGCGTTGGCACCCAGGGTAGTGCGGTGCTCGTCCGGTGCCGCGAGCAGCTTGTCGACGTACGGCTGGTCGAACAGGCCCCGGGACCTGGCGGTCCGACCGGTCAGCGCGTCCCTGACGAGCTCCAGGAACGGGCCGTGGATGTGCTTGATCGCGGGGACCGGAAAGTATCCCTTGGGCCGGTCGACGACCTCGGCGGGCAGCAGTTTGCGGCCGGCGCCCTTCAGGACGCCCTTGCCGCCGGAGGCGAGTTTGAGCTCGGGCGGGCAGGCGGCGGCCAGCTCGACCAGCTCGTGGTCGAGGAAGGGGGTCCTGGCCTCCAGCCCGAAGGCCATGGTCATGTTGTCCACGCGCTTGACCGGGTCGTCGACGAGCATGACGTTCGTGTCCAGGCGCAGCACCGCGTCGAGCGCGGTGTCGGCGCCGGGCCGTGCGAGGTGGCGCCGGACGAAGTCGCCGCTGACGTCCTCGTCCGGCATGTAGTCGGGCGACAGGATCGCGCCCAGCGTCCCGTGCGAGCGGTCGAAGAACTCCCTCTCGTAGACGGCGGCGGCGTCCTCGCGCGGCACGCCGGCAAGCGGCGGGTACCAGCTGTAGCCGGCGAACACCTCGTCGGCGCCCTGGCCGGACTGGACGACCTTGACGTGCTTGGAGACCTCCTCCGACAGCAGGTGGAAGGCGACGCAGTCGTGGCTGACCATCGGCTCGCTCATGGCCCGCACCGCGTGCTCCAGGGCGGGCAGCAGCCGGCCGTCGTCGATGGGGATGCGCCGGTGATCGGTGCCGAACTCGGCGGCGACCAGGTCGGAGTAGGCGAACTCGTCCCCCCGCTCTCCTCCCGCCGAGGAGAACCCGATGCTGAAGGTCGACAGGCCCTTCTGCCCCTCCTCGGCCAGCAGCGCGACGATCAGGCTGGAGTCCAGGCCTCCGGAGAGCAGCACGCCCACGGGCACGTCCGCGACCATGCGCCTGCGTACGGCCGCCCGCAGCCGGTCGAGCACGACCTCGCCCCACTCGTCCGCGGTCAGCCCTGCGTACTCGGGCAGGGCCGACCGGGTGTAGGGCGGCTGCCAGTAGAGGTGGTCGGTGACGGTCCCGTCGGGCTCGACGGTGCGTACGGTGGCCGGGGGAAGCTTGCGCACCCCGGCGAGGATGGTGCGCTCGGCGGGCACCACCGAGTGGAAGGTCATGTAGTGGTGCAGGGCCACCCGGTCGATGCCGGTGTCCACCCCTCCCCCGGCGAGCAGCGCGGGCAGCGACGAGGCGAAGCGCAGCCGGTCGGCGTCCTGGGTGACGTACAGCGGCTTTATCCCCAGCCGGTCGCGGCCGAGCGTGAGCCTGCCGGTGTCGCGCTCGGCGACCGCGAAGGCGAACATGCCCTTGAAGCGGTCGACGCAGCCGGTCCCCCAGCGGTGGAAGGACTTCACCAGCACCTCGGTGTCGGAGGTGGAGAAGAAGCGGTAGCCCAGGCCCTCCAGTTCCTCGCGCAGCTCGCGGTAGTTGTACAGGCACCCGTTGAAGACCCCCGCCAGGCCGAGGTCGCTGTCCACCATCGGCTGGGCGCCCCGGTCCGACAGGTCGATGATCCTCAGGCGCCGGTGGCCGAGGGCGACCGGCCCCAGCGACCACAGGCCGGCCCCGTCGGGTCCCCTGTCGTGCATCACGTCACTCATCCGGGCCACGGCGGCGACGTCCGCCGGGCGGCCGTCGAACCGGAGCTCACCGCTCAGACCACACATCGAAACCCCCCGGTGACCGGCTCGGGCCGGAGCCCGCCGCCTGGATCACACATCTCGCACATCTCACGCATCTCACACATCTCGCGCATCGAACCCCTCGGTGACCGGTCCACGCCCGGGCTCACCGCTCAAGCCGCGCACCGGCGACCTCCCTCGGCAGCCAGGTGTCCTTGGAACCGCCCCCCTGGGAGGAGTTGACGATCATGCTGCCGGCCGGGGCGACGCGGGTCAGCGCCGTCGGCGGCACCGTCGCCGTCTCCCCGGAGCAGACGAAGGCCCGCAGGTCGACCACGCGCGGGCTCAGCCGCCGCCCGTCGAAGGTCGGGTGCGTCGACAGCCGGACCGTCTCCTGGGCGACCCAGCCCTCGGGCGCGGTGAGGATCGTCTTCCTGACCCGCTCGAGCTCCTCGGCGGAGGCGTCGGGGCCGACGACCACGCCCTGCCCGCCGAACCCGTCCACCGGCTTGACGACCAGCTCGGCCAGCCGGTCGAGCACCTGTTCCCGGTCTTCGTCGTCCCGGCACAGGTAGGTGGGGACGTTGTCGATGAGAGGCCGCTCGCCCAGGTAGTACTCGATGAGGCGCGGCACGTACCGGTACAGGCACTTGTCGTCGGCGACGCCGTTGCCCGGCGCGTTGGCCAGGACGAGCGCGGAACGCTCGACCGCGTCCATGATCTCCAGCCCGAGGTGGCCGCCGAGCAGGTCGCTCTCGTCGATCCTGCGGTAGAGCACCTCGATCCTGCGCCCGTCGATCTCCAGGTTCCCGTTCCTGAAGGACAGGTCGGCCGGTACGGCCAGGACCACCCCCATTTCCTCGGCGAGCATCTTGTGCTCGTAGTAGGCGGAGTCCCCGGGGCCCGCCGAGACCACGGCGAGAGCCGACGGATCGCCGGAGCCCGCCGCGAGCAGTGCCTCCCGCAGCGTCCGCAGGCCCTCCCTCGGATCGGCGAGCTCCTCGCCGCGGGCGAGTTCCGGCATCAGCTCGGTGACCAGCCGCCGGTTGGTCACGGCGTATCCGAGGCCCGAGGGCACCCGCAGGTTGTCCTCCAGCACCGCCCAGCGGCCGACGTTGTCGCGGACCAGGTCCAGCCCGGCCACGGCGCAGCGCACGGTGCCCTGCGGCACCCTGCGGCCGGGCCTGCGGTAGCCGGGCGACTCGTCGACCACCCACGCGGGGATCGTGCCGTCCCTGATGATCTCGCGCCCGTCGTAGACGTCGTGCAGGAACGCCTCCAGCGCGCGCACCCGCTGCGGCAGGGCCCGCTGGATCTCGGCCCACTCGCCGCCCTGGACCAGGCGGGGGACCAGGTCGAACGGATAGATCCGGCTCTCGCCGCCGCCCTCCACCTGGAAGGTCATGCCGTTGCGGCGCTGGTAGGCGTCGCGCTTCTCCTCCCGGTCGCGCAGCCCTTCCACGCCCAGGCGGTCGAGGACCCGCAGCACCGGCTGGTAGGACTCGCGCACCGTTCCCTCGATGATCGCCTCGTCGCCGGGGGCCTCGTAGCCGTCGAGGAGGCTGGTGTGCATCCTCGGCGTCGGACCGCCGAAGGCGGTCTCCCACTCCTGGGAGCGCGTCTCGGCGATGACGAGGTCGACCACGTCGGACAGCCGGCCGCTGCGGGCGTACGCCTCGCGCTGGCGGGCCGAGGAGCTTCCCCGCGCCAGCGACTCCCGGGCCAGGGACGTGACGAGCTCCCAGTCGCCGTACCGCTCCAACTGCGGGCGCAGGCCGTCGATCATCCGCCGGATCACCTCGCCCGCGGGTGCCGGGGTGCCGTCGACCGGGTCGACGAGGTCGCCCTCCAGCCCGGAGCGCGACGCCCGCCACGAGGCGGCGCGGACCATCTCCAGCCGGACCGTGCGCTCGGGGCCCTTCTGCGTCGCTTCCAGCTCCCTGGCCACCAGCGCCCTGAACAGCCCGGCGATCAGCACGATGTCGCCCACCCGGGGGCAGGCGTCGCAGACCCGCAGCTCGATGGTGGGCAGGTGCGCCGAGGGCCGGATGTCGAAGTAGATCATGCCGGGGTCGGTGATCACCCCGGAGGCGACGAGGTCCCGCACCACCTGGTCGTACTCGGCGGCCGACTCGAACCTGGGCACCGGACCGGCGGTGGGCCAGCGCTGCCACAGCAGCGGGCGGTAGCTGGCGTACCCGGTGTCGGATCCCAGCCAGTACGGCGAGCTGGAGCTCAGGGCGAGCAGCGGGGGGATCCAGGGGGCCAGGCGGTGGGCGACGGCCACCGCCAGGTCGCGGTCCTCGACGTCGGCGTGGAACTGCGTCCCGCAGATCAGCTGCTCGCGGGTGAGCAGCTGGTAGTCGGCGAGCATCTGTTCGTAGCGAGGATCAGGGGAGATCTTCAACGCCTCCAGATCCACCAGCGGCACGCTTCCCGCCGCCACGATTCCCAGTCCGAGGCCGTCCGCCGCCTGGATCACCGTGCGGCGCAGCGCGGTCAGATCGTGCCCGAGGTCCTCCAGGTGCATGAAGGGCCTGCTGTTGGCCTCGACCACCGAACGCTGCAGCTCGTGGGTGAAGCGCTCCGCCGGCAACTGCTCGAGCAGGACACCGGCTCGTGGGACGAGGTGCCGGGTGTCGACATCGACGACGTGGAACTCCTCTTCGACACCGACCGCGATCGGCCCCGCCAGACCCGCCATTTCATCACTCCTGAAGTACGCCGGTTCATGGGGTTTTTTGTTCTTTGCCCGAAAAAAGGAGTTCCGCACTTCACGGGGCACTTTGGGGAAAGTGAGGCCGTGAGGTCGCTCCCTGCCGGACAGACCCGCTTCCCTTTCGGCGCGCGGACTCACCTCTTCCGGACGGGAGATATCCCACGAGTTTTCAAGGGGACGTCGACTTTCCAAGAAGACGCCGACGACCACCGGCGACAGGACGGCCTCTCCGGCGGAACTCCGCCCAAACACCAGGACGCACCCTCGCCACATCCGGCTCGGCGTGATCATCCCTGTCCCCGGCCACACCCGGCACGTCATGATGGCCGCCGTCCTGGAAGGTCCGCGTGACCACGGAGGGAACCACGACCGAATTCCCCGTCGTGCCCGGCCCGGTGACCGCGGCCCGCGCGGGCGGCTACCCGGCCGGGGACTCGTCACGCCCCGACGGCCCGGCGTCCGGCCGCTCCCCGGCCGGAGAGGCCCCGGACGGGCCGGGTGAACCCGGCGGGTCCGGCGGGCCGGGCGGGCCGAGGAACGGCTCCGCCTCGTCCGGCCGCGCCTCGATCATGCGCGGTGGCCGGGGAGCGTCTTCCGGCGGTGGCCCGAACGTGTCGGGAAACGCGCGGACCCCGAGCGCCTCCGGACGGTCGTCCGACGGATCGGGCGGATCGATGAGCTGCCGTACAGGCGGGCTGTCCAGGAACGTGGAGACCGCGTCGACCACCCCCTCCCCCAGCGGGCGGAACGCGTCGACCACGGCCTGGGCGGGCGGGCCGAGGCGGGTGCCGACCTCCTGGAGGAACTCCTCCAGCACCTGCGGCAGCGGCGGCACCGGCAGGCCGAACTGGGGCTTCGGCCGCGCCTTCTCCGGCGGCGTCCAGCGCATCGAGTCGTCGCTCATGGCGAGCCATTCGTCGACGGCGCCGTCGATGGAGTCGAGCACGTGATCGGAATCGTCTGGCATGGCGGCTCCCCTCATGACCGGGATCCGATAAGACGACGGTACCTCCCCTCACCTCCCCCGGGCAGGGGCGGGTGGGAACCGTCTCCGCGGTGTCGTTTCCCCGATCACCGGAACGGCGGCTGTACAGCGCTGGTACGGCGGTGATACAGCAGTGGTACGGCGGCCGCACGGCGGCGGAGGCCCGATCATCAAAGCCCGTTAAACTGGCATAACCCCCTCAACTGGGGGAATAAGCTGTCGATGCTCTCTCAAACTCGTCCTGCCGGCAGTGACACGCTCACCTTCCTCGGCGCGATCATGCGTAATCCCCACCAACTGGGGGCGATCGCTCCCAGCTCGAAGGCCGTCGCCCGGCTGGTGTCCTCGATCGTCCCCACCGCCCCCGGAGCCGTGGTCGTCGAACTCGGCGCCGGCGGCGGAGTGATCAGCGACGCGATCCGCGACCGGCTGCCCCCGGGGGGACGGCAGCTCGCCGTGGAGGTCAACGAAGGCATGGTGGACCACCTGCGGCGCAGCAGACCCTGGCTGGAGGTGATCCCCGGCGACGCGGGCGACCTCGGCAAGCTGCTGCGGGAGGCCGGCCTGTCCCACGCGGACGCGATCGTCTCCTCGCTTCCCTGGACCCTGTTCGACGACGCCCAGCAGAAACGCGTCCTGGAGGAGATCGCGGCCTCACTCACCCCCGGCGGGGCCTTCAGCACCATCACGACGCTGACCGTGATGCCGTTCCGGCGATTTCGGCACTTCCGCGGTCTCATGAACAGCACGTTCACCACCGTCGACACCCTGGGCCCGATCTGGCGCAACGTACCGCCCGCCCTGGTGTACACCGGAGTCGTGGCGAGTGATCGGCTGGCGGGGGAGACGACCGGCGGCTGAGCGGCCGACGGGCCACCGGCCGGGGACACCGGCGGCGAATGAACGGCCCGCCGGGATCCACCGGCGGGCGGGCGAAGGACGACGGCGGAGGTGATCGGGCGGGGTTCCTCCCGGCCGACCAGGCGGGCCGAGGGTGGGCGGGAACCTCGCGATGGCGGGACCCGCCGTCATCGCGAGGTCAGGACCGGCCCCGTCCACGTGAGATCGTCCAGGTTGACCACGATGGCGTCCTGGGTGCTGCGGGCGATGACCACGATCGCCTCCAGGTCGGGGTCGGGATTCTCCTCCCGGTGGGGGACGAAGGGCGGCACGAAGATGTAGTCGCCCGGCTCGGTGTCGATGCGCACCTCGACGGGCTCCTCCCCCTCGATGTCGGCGAAGACGAACGAGGGGGTGCCGCTGACGACGTAGATGGCGGTCTCGGACTCGCCGTGATGGTGGTTCGCCGAGACGGTGGCGGGCGCCACGTGGGTCTGGCCCATCCACAGGCGGCCGGCGCCGACGGTGGCGCCGCTGATGGCCGCGCGGCGGCGCATGCCGCCGGTCTGGGCGGTCTCGGAGGTGAGGCCGCCGGGCGCGATGTGGTGCAGGCGGCGGTGGAACGGGTCCTCGGGAAGGACGATCGGCATCAGTCGCTCCTGGTTCGGTCGGAGGGGTGCGGCGCGAGCGCTCCGAAACCCCCGTCGTGGTAGAGCAGCGGGGGGTGAGCGGGATCGGTGTGCCCTTCCACGACCCGGCCGACGACCAGCCGGTGGTCTCCCGCCATGAACCGCTCCTGGGTACGGCAGCGCAGCCACGCGGCCGTCCCGTACAGCAGCGGTTCCCCTCCGGGGAGCGATTCCCAGCGGTCCCGGTCGGCGAACCTGTCGGCGCCCTTCCTGGCGAACAGTTCCGCCAGGTCCCGCTGGTCTCCGGCGAGGATGTGGACGACGAACCCGTCCGCGTCGCGGATCGCCGGCCAGCTCGACGATCCGGCCGAGATGCCGAACGACAGCAGCGGCGGGTCGAGCGACATCGAGGTCAGCGAGGTCGCGGTGAAGCCGGCGGGACCGGGGGCGGTGACGACGGCGACCCCGGCGGCGTGCCTGCGGAAGGCGGACAGGAAGACGTCGCGCGGCTGCCCGCCGCCGGCCGCCTCGGCGCTCGCCGGGGTGCCTCCCGTGCCGTGTCCCGGGTGATCGGTCCGCCGGGAGCGCCCGGCCCTGCCCTGCCGGGTGCGCCCGGGCCGCTCGGGACCGGATCCCTTGGCCGCGCGGGTCGCGCTCACGCGCCCACGCCCGCGGGTACGCGCCGCTCGGCACCCTGCCGGAGCAGCGGCACCAGCTCGTCACCCCACTGCACGACGTCCCCCACCGGGTCGAAGCCGCGGATGAGGAAGGTCGTGACGCCGAGGTCGTGGTACCTCAGCAGCGCCTCGGTGACCTGCTCCGCGGTGCCGACCACGGCGGTGGAGTTGCCGCCGGGACCGGTCAGGTTGGTCACGCCGTACCAGAGCCGCTCGTCGTGCACCTCCCGCTCGGCGCCCTGTTCCTGGAGCCTGGCGGCCCCGACCGAGGTGGACTCGCTCTTCCCCGCACTCCAGCGCAGCCCGCCGCCGGAGACCCGCTCGGCGGTCGCCGCCCTGATCCGCTCGGCCCGCTCCCACGCCTCGGCTTCGGTGGCGGCGACGATCGGCCGGGTGGACAGGCTGAAGGTGATCTCGCGGCCGTGCCTGGCCGCCTCCTCCCTGACGCGCCGGATCCGCTCGGCGGTCTCGGCCAGCGGCTCGCCCCACAGCATGTAGACGTCGGCGTGCTCGGCCCCGGTCTGGACGGCCGCCGGGGAGGCTCCGCCGAAATAGAGCGGGATGTCGGCCCTGACCGAGCTGTACGCGCCCTCGAACCGGTAGAACTCGCCCTCGTGGTCGAACGGCTCGGCCGAGGTGAGCGTGCGGCGCAGCACGGACATGAACTCGCCGGTACGCCGGTAGCGGGCACCGTGGTCCAGGAAGTCGCCGTCACGGCGCTGGTCGGCCTCGTCGCCGCCGGTGATGTGGTGGATGGCGACCCTGCCCCCGCCGGTGAGCTGGTCGAGGGTGGCGAGCTTCCTGGCCACCACCGTCGGGGCGACGAAGCCCGGCCGGTGCGCGATCAGCACGCGCAGCCGCTCGGTGGTGTGCAGCACAGACGCGGCGACGGCGAACCCGTCGGGCGAGGAGGAGCCGTAGCCGATCAGCACCCGGTCGAACCCGGCGGCCTCGTGGGCGCGGGCGAACCCGGCCAGGTAAGGGACGTCGATGGGCGGGCCGTCGACGAAGGAACCGTGGGTCTCTGAGAAGTCCTTCGTACCGACCATGCCGAGGATCTCGATGGACATGTGTGTGCTCCTTAACGGGTGGCGAAGCGGGAAACGGAACCGGCGACGGGGGCGGGGCCGGGGCCGGGATCGAGGGGATCGAGGGGATCGGGGACGGGAGCGGGGGCGGGATCGAGGGAGCCGGGCACGGAGGCCGGGCCGGGATCGAGGGAGTCGGGCACGGAGGCCGGGCCGGGATCGAGGGAGTCGGGCACGGAGGCCGGGCCGGGACCAGGAGCGGCGGCCGGGAGAGGACCGGCGACCCGGACACTCACCGGGACGGCGGCGGGCCGGGGCCCGGCGGCCTGCGCGGGCCAGGTGGCGGCGTGGTGGCAGGCGACCACGCGCCCGTCCCCGGCGACCGGCTCGGGGACGGCCGAGCAGGCCTCGGTGGCGAACGGGCAGCGGTGGGCGAAGACGCAGCCGCCGGTGGCGCCGGTGGTGCCGGCCGGTGCCGTCCTCAGCCGCTCCAGGGAGTGGCGGGCGCTGCCGGTGACTCGCGGGGCGGAGGCGACGAGCAGCGCGGTGTAGGGGTGGCGGGGGTCGTCGAACACCTCGCCGATCGGCCCCTCCTCGACGATCCGGCCCCGGTAGAGGACCGCGACCCGGTCGGCGACGCCTGCCAGGGAGCTGAGGTCGTGGGAGATGACGACGACACCGGCGCCGAGCCGCCCGCGCAGGTCGTCCAGGAGGCGCAGGATGTGGTTGCGGTTGGAGGCGTCCAGCGCGCTGACCGGCTCGTCACAGATCAGCAGCGACGGTTCCGACACGATCGCCCGGGCGATCGAGACGCGCTGCCGCTGGCCGCCGGATATCCGGCCGGGGGCCCTGGCCGCGAGGGCGGGGTCCAGGCCGACGAGTTCCAGCGCCGCCCGCACCCTGGCCGCGCGCTCGGCCGGGGGCACCCGGCGAACGGCCAGGCCCTCGCCGACGACGGTCTCCACGCTGTGGTCGGGGTCGAGCGAGCGGAGCGGGTCCTGGAAGACGAACCGCACCTTCCCGGCACGGCGGTGCGCCCGCAGCGCCTTCCCCCGCAGGGAGGAGATCTCGACGCCGTCCACCTCGACGGAGCCCGAGTCCGGGTTGACCAGCCCGACGACGGTCCTGGCCAGGGTCGTCTTGCCGGAGCCGGTCTCCCCCACGATCCCGACGATCTCCCCGGCCCGGACGGTGAGGTGAACGTCGCTGAGGACCCGCACCGCGGGCCTGCCGAGCGACACGCTCACCCCCCGCACGACCAGCAGCGGCACGCTCGCCGGACCGGTCCCGGGGGTGCTCGCGGAACCGGCCACGCTCACAGAATCGGCCACGCTCACAGAACCCGCCACGGAACCGGCCACGGGGACACGTGCGGAACCGGCCACGGGGACACGTGCGGAACCGGTCGCGGGGACACGCGCGGGGCCGGTCACAGGCCCGTCCCCCGTGCGCCGGCGCCGACGGTCACCGCGTCGCGACCCGCCGGCTCCGAACGCAGGCAGCGAACCTCGCGCCCGCCGGGGTGGGTGGTGAGAGGAACGGGAGCCGCCGAGCATGCCTCCTCGGCGAAGGCGCAGCGGCCGGCGAAGCGGCAGCCCGGCAGGGTGGCACCCGTGGCCGGCGGCCGGCCGGGGATGACCTCCAGTGCCCGCCGGCCCCAGTCGCCGACCGAGGCGACCCGCAGCAGGGCCGCGGTGTAGGGGTGCCGGGGCCGGGCCAGGATCTCCCGTGCCGGCCCCGACTCGACGATCTCGCCGCCGTAGAAGACGACGATCCGGTCGCAGAGCGCCGCGATGACCGCCAAGTCGTGGGAGACGCACACGATCGACAGGCCGCGCTCGGCGCGCAGCCGGGCGAGGAGTTCCAGCACCTCGGCCTGGACGGTCACGTCGAGCGCGGTGGTGGCCTCGTCGGCGATCAGCAGTTCGGGGTCGCAGGAGACGGCGATGGCGATCAGGACGCGCTGGAGCATGCCGCCGGACAGCTCGTGCGGGTACTGGCCGTGGACCCGGGCCGGGTCGTGCAGGCCCATCGCGTCCAGCAGCTCGACGGCGCGCTCATGGGCCGCGCGCCGTCGCAGGCCGAGCTTGACCCGCAGCACCTCGGCGAGCTGGTCGCCGACCGGCAGGGACGGGTTCAGGTAGGAGGCCGGGTCCTGGAAGACCGCGCCGATCCTGCGCCCGCGGATCCCGAGCCACTCCCTGCGGCTCGCCCCCGTCAGGTCGAGGCCGCCGAACCCGATCTCGCCCGAGCTCACCGAGCAGCCGGGGGCCAGGGCGCCGAGGACGGCGCGGCAGGTGAGGGTCTTGCCGCTGCCCGACTCGCCGACCAGGCCGACGGCCTCGCCGGGGGCGACCTCGAAGGAGACGCCGCGTACGGCCTCGGCCCGGCCTCCCGAGACGGTCACGCGCAGGTCGCGCACGCTCAACAGCGCTTCAGCGGGCATGGAGCTCCTCGCTCTCGTCGATGTGGAGACCCTCGGCACGGAGGCCCTCGGGGTGAAGGCCCCCGGTGTGGACGCCCGCGGCGCGGGGGCCCTCGAGGTGAGGGTCTCCGGCGCTTTCGATGGAGAGTCCCTCCGTGTGGAGGCCGGTCGCGTCGCGTACGGCGTCGGCGAGGGCGTTGAGGGCGCCGACGGTCAGCATGATCACGAGGGCGGGCGCGAGCGGGGCCAGCGGCCGCTGGTGGAGGTAGCCGAGGTCACTGGCCAGCATCCCGCCCCAGGTGGGGGCTGGGGGTTCGACACCGATGCCGAGGAAGGCCAGGGAGGAGACGGCCAGCAGCGCCGCGGCGGACGCCCCGGCCGCGGTCACCGCGACCGTCGGCAGCACCTTGCCCGCGATGTGGGTGCGCAGGATCCGGGAGCGGGACGCGCCGAGCAGTTCGGCCGCCTCGACGTACTGGGCGCGGGTGAAACCCAGTGCCGCCGTACGGGTGACCCGGTAGAACACCGGCGCGAGCAGCAGCCCGATGGCGGCCATCGCCTGGTGCAGGCCGTTGCCGAGGATCCCGGCGACGGCGATGGCGAAGATGACGAACGGCAGCGTGAGCAGCGCGTCCACCAGCCGCATCGTCGTCCACTCGAAGACCCGGCCGGAGAACACCGAGACCAGGCCGGGGATCGCGCCCAGGACCAGCCCTACGGCGACCGCCTCCGCCGCCCCGGCGACCGAGAGGCCGGTCCCGGCGAGCAGCCGGCTGAGCACGTCGCGGCCGAGGTAGTCGGTGCCGAGAAGGTGTTCCTCCGACGGCCCCAGCAGGCGCAGCCCCGGGTTCTGCGCGATCGGGTCGTACGGGGCGAGCGAGCCGCCGAACACGGCGACGAGGAGCACGACGGCGAGGATCGCCACGGACAGCTTGACGGAGGGCAGCCGCCACGCCCTGCGGAAGGAGGTCATCGCGCGCCCCGCAACCTGGCGACGGCCGCGTTGACGGTGACGTTGGAGACGAGCACCAGCGCGATGGTGGTCAGCAACGCGCCCTGGATCACCGGGACGTCGTGCTTGAGCGCCGCCTCGCCGGTGAGCTGGCCGAGACCCGGCAGCGCGAACACCGCCTCGGTGACCACCGCGCCGCCGATCAGGCGGGGGATGTGCATCCCGAGCACGGTGAGCCCCGGGCCCGCGGCGTTGCGCAGCGCGTGCCGGAACAGCACCCGCCCGGGCGGGAGCCCGCGGACCGTCGCGCCGGTCACGTAGTTCTCCCGCAGCGCGGCCACCAGGCCGGTACGGAGCTGTCTGGCGAGGTCCGCGGCGGCGTCGAGGCTGAGCGCGATCGCCGGGAGGGTGATCAGCCGCAGCCACTGGACGGGGTCCTGGGAGAGCGGCACGTACCCGCCCGAGGGGAACACCGGGACGATCACGGCGAGGACCACGATCAGCCCGATGCCCACGACGAACGCGGGCAGGGTGGAGGCGACCGCGCAGACGGCGGTCACGATCCGGTCGAACGCGCCGCCGTTGCTCACCGCCGCGCCGATGCCCGCCGCTCCCCCGGCGAGGACGGCGATGAGCACGGCCAGGCCGGTGATCGACAGGTCGACGGGGAGGCGCTGCGCGATGCTCTCGGCGACCGGGATCTGGGTGAACCAGGAGCGGCCCAGGTCTCCGGTGAGGGCGTTGCCCAGCCAGGTGACGTACTGCTCGAGGAAGGGGCGGTCGAGCCCGAACTCGTGGCTCATCCTGGCGATGTCCGCGGGGGTCGCGGTCTCCCCCAGTACGGCCGCCGCCGGGTTGGCGTCGCCGAGGGCGCCCAGCCCGTAGGTGATGAAGGTGGAGGCGAGCGCCACGACCACCAGGGCGGCCGATCCGCGCGCCACCGCGCGCCACCGGGCTCTCCCCGCCGTCCGGCGGGTGCGGGCGGATCCCGTCCGGCCCCCCGTCGCGACGGGTCCGCGAACCCGTCCGGCCTCCCCGGCCTCCCCGGCTTGCCTGTCTTGCCTGGCTTGCCTGGCTTGCCGCGCGGTCGCGGGGGCGCGTGATCCCAGCGCGGTCACGGGCGCGGTCACGGGTTCGCCACCCGGACGCCGTCGAAGCGCTGCACCGCGAGGTTGGCGGGAAGCTCGGAGACCCTGGGGCTGCGGGCGAAGATGCGCGGCGTGCTGAACAGCCAGACGTTGGGCAGTTCCTTGACGCCGATGGCGACCGCGTCCTGGACGGCCTTGGCGTAGCCGGGATCGTCCGGCGGCGTGGTGCGGATCCTGTCGAACTGCTCCAGCAGCGCCTTGGGCGTGTTGCGGCCGGGGTTCATCAGGCCCTCGGGCCCGTAGACGACGCCGAGCGCCTGCAGCGGCGACTCGCGGCCGACGAAGCCGTCGGGGGCGAGGGCCACGTTGTGCTGGACGTAGACGAGCTGGGTGTGCTGCGCCGGGGCGATGAGCTTGATGGTGGTCCTGATCCCGGCGGCCTTGAGCTGCTCCTGGACCTGTTCGGGCAGGCCCTCGGGGGTGGCGGTGGTCAGCGGGATGTCGACGCCGCCGGGGAACCCCGCCTCGGCGAGCAGCTTCCTGGCCTTGGCGGGGTCGTACGGATAGAGGTTCTCCAGCTCGGGGTTGTAGCCGAGGTGGCCCTTGGGGAACGGCTGCGTGTTGACCTCGCCGACGCCGAAGCCGGAGGTCTCCAGCAGGGCCTTGCGGTCGACCGCGTACTTCAGCGCCTCGGTGACCTTGGGGCTGTCGAACGGCGCGATCCTGTTGTTGACGTCCAGGACCCGGACGGTCAGCGACGGGATGAGGTCGACCTTCAGCCCGGCCGCCCTGGCCGCGTCGATCTGGGCGGCGGGCAGTATCGCGACGTCGAACTGACCGGACCGGAGCCCGGCGACGACGGTGGCGGGCTCGGAGACGTTCTTCAGCTCGAACGTGGCCAGGTAGATGTTCGCAACGTCGTAGTAGGACGGGTTGCGGACCAGGTCGGCGTGCGAGCCGGGGACGAGCCGGGTGAGGGTGAAGGGCCCGGCGCCGGCGGGCTTGGCGCCGACGGCCTTGGCGTCCGCCTCGAAGGCCCGGGGGTTGACGATCATCCCGGTCTTTCCCGCGAGCAGGTTGGGGATCTGGTAGTCGGGCCGGTCGAGCAGGATCCTGAACTCGGTGGGCGAGACGACCTCGACGTCCTTCACCCCGCGCAGCTGGGAGGCGATCAGCGAGTCCTTCTGGTCCCGGCCGCGCAGGACGCTCCTGCGCACGGCCTCGGCGTCGAGCGGGGAGCCGTCGGAGAAGGTCAGCCCGGCCCTGAGGGTGAAGGTGACGCTCTCACCCCCGTCGGCGTACTTCCAGGCGGTGGCCAGGCCGGGGGCGGCGTCGCCCCGGTCGTCCAGACGGGTGACGGCGCTGTAGACGAGGGACAGGGCGTTGACGTCGTTACCGGCACTGGAGGTGACCGGATCCCACGTTGTGGGAAGAGACCAGCCCCATTTGAGGGTGCCTCCCGCACCGCCGGAGCCTGTGGTGGCCGACTGGGTACCGCCACCACAGGCGGTCAACGCGAGAACGACCGAGAAGAGCAGGGCCAGCGGTCGCAGAAGCCGACGGACAGGCATGACGGGGGTCCTCTCAGGGAAACGAGCCAGATCCCACATGGCAAGATCTTCATTCCACATAGTAGTAATACCCCAAAAACCCGTCAAGAGTGTAGGGAATAGCTTTCCGCCCTAAGCTGGGATGGTGGACCTGATGAAGCCGAAGCTCGAAGACGCCACCCGCAGGGGCACCCAGGCGATCGAACGCGCCATCGCGGTGCTGCGCGCGTTCGAGCGGTCGACGACCCTCTCCCCCACCGAGGTGGCGCAGCTGCTCCACCTGTCGGTCAGCACCGCCCACCGCATCGTCCGAGCCCTGCACTCGGCGGGGATGCTCGGCCAGGACCCGGTGACCGAGCGCTACCACCTCGGGATCACCACCGCCACGCTGGGCCGCCTGGCCCTGGAGCGCCTCGGCGCGACCACGATGATCCCCGAGCTGGAGGCCCTGCGCGACCTGACCGGGGAGGCCGTGAACCTGGGCGTGCGCATCGGCGACGAGGTGGCCGTGCTGCTCCAGGTCCCCTCGCGGCAGCCGCTCCGCTACGAGCAGGAGCCCGGCCAGCGCAACCCGATCCACGTGTGCGCGATGGGCAAGGTCCTGCTCGCCTTCGGCGACCCGAGGGTGGGCATGGAGGAGCCCTTCGCCCGCTACACCGACGCCACGATCACCACCCGCGCCGGGCTGGAGGCCGAACTCGACCGCATCCGCGCCCGGGGCACGGCCATCAACTTCGAGGAGCGCGTCGCCGGGGTCCGGGCCGTGGCCGTCCCGGTCCACGACGGCCACGGCAACGTGCTGGCCGCGCTGGCCATCCAGGGCCCGGCCGTGCGGCTCGGCGACGACCGGCTCCCCGAGCTGATCGCCGGCCTCACCGCCACCGCCCAGCGGCTGAGCTCCGGCCACGACCTCCACGCCGCCCCGCGCGCCGCTCCGCCCGCCCCTTCGCACGCCTCCGCGGGCGGTTCCTGACTCGCCGTCGCCGGCTCGCGCGGGATCGACACCGGGTGACCGGCAGAAATAAACCTTCGCCTCGCCGGGTTGCCGCCTACATGGCTGATGACGGCAACATCCGCGGGACGGCCCGCGGCTCCTCAGAGGTGCCCCTGTCGATCCTCGAACTGGCGACCGTCGGTTCGGGAGTGACGCCCACCGAGACCCTGAAGGCGAGCACCGAGCTGGCCAGGCGCGCGGAGGAGTGGGGTTACCACCGAATCTGGGTGGCCGAGCACCACGGCATGCCGTCCGTGGCGAGTTCCTCGCCCGCGGTGTTGATCGCCCATCTGGCCGCCGCGACCAGGAGCATCCGGCTGGGCTCCGGCGGCGTCATGCTGCCCAACCACGCCCCGCTGGTCGTCGCCGAGCAGTTCGGCACCCTGCACGCGCTGCACCCGGGCCGTATCGACCTCGGGCTCGGCCGGGCCCCCGGCACCGACCCCGCCACGGCGAGGGCCCTGCGCGGGCGGCACGGCCTGGACGCCGACGACTTCCCCGAGCAGCTGGCCGAGCTGACGGCCTTCCTGGACGGCGCGTTCCCGCAGGGCCACCCGCTGGAGCGGGTCGTGGCGGTGCCCCGCTCGCCCGAGTCGGGCCGCCCGCCGATCTGGCTGCTCGGTTCCAGCGGCTTCAGCGCCCAGCTCGCCGGGATGCTCGGCCTGCCGTTCGCGTTCGCGCACCACTTCAGCGGGAACAACACCGTCCCGGCCCTCGATCTGTACCGGTCGTCCTTCGAACCCTCCGCCGTCCTCGACCGGCCGTATGCCATGATCGGCGTCTCCGCGGTCGCCGCCGAGACCCCCGAGCAGGCGCTGCGCCTGGCCCGCTCCGGCGGGCTGTCCATGCTGCGGCTGCGGCGCGGGGCCCCGCAGCCGATCCCCACGCCCGAGGAGGCCGAGAACTACCCGTACAGCCCGATGGAGCGGGACTTCCTCGACGACCACCTGTCCAAGGTGGTGCTGGGGGACGCCGCCGGGGTGCGGCAGGGGCTGGAGGATCTCCGCAAGCGCACCGAGGCCGACGAGCTGATGATCACCACGATGGTCCACAGCACCGCCGACCGGGCCCGCTCCTTCGAGCTCATCGCCCAGGCGTACGACCTCACCGGCGGCTCCTGACCCGGGTACCGGGCGCCTCCGCCGGCTTTCGTGCCGGTTGTCCGGCGAGGGCCGCTGGACCGGATAGCACCCATCCGTGCCGGTAAAGACGTAGATCTCCACCGAATCTGCACAGAAGACCGTTACGCTCCGGGTGCATGATCAGATCGAGATGGGTGGGCCTGCTGGTCTGGCTGGCGGTGCTGCCGTTCGCGGCCTGGGCGGCGCTCAGGGCCGGCGGGTGGACCCCGCTCTGGCAGTGGGTCGCCCTGGTGGCCTTCACGCCGTACGTGGCGGCGGCCTCGGCGATCCCGCTGCTCCTGGCGCTGGGACTGCGCCGCTGGGCGGCCTCGGCCGTCGCCCTGGTCACGAGCGCGGTGCTGGCGACTGCCGTACTCCCCCGGTACTTCGGCGACACGGATCAGCCCGCTGCCGACGGGGGGCGGCTGCGGGTGCTCGCCGCGAACCTCGCCGTCGGCGCGGGCGACACCGACGTCCTGATAAGGCTCGTGCGCTCCCTCGACCCGGACGTGCTGGCCCTCCAGGAGGTCACCCCGGCCGCGCGCGAGCGCCTGGACGCGGCCGGGCTGCGCCGGCGCATGCCCCACGTCGTGGACCGCGCGGTCGACGGGGTGTGGGGCTCGGGCATCTACTCCAAGTACCCCATCGTCGAGAAGCCGCTGATCGCGCTGGGCAGGTTCCGGCAGGCGCGAGGGGTGGTCAAGCACCCGAGCGGCCACGAGATCGAAGTCGTCTCGGTCCACCCCTGCGCGCCCCGGTACGGCGATAGGGTGCCGTGCTGGGACCAGGGACTGCGGGCGCTGCCCAGGGCGGGCGGGCAGCTGCGGGTGCTCGCGGGCGACTTCAACGCCACCCTCGACCACCGGCTGGTACGCGACCTGCTCGACAGCGGCTACCGCGACGCGGCCGACGTCACCGGGCACGGCCTGACGCCGACCTGGCCGCAGCAGGGCTGGGAGCCCGTCCCCGGGGTGACGATCGACCACGTGCTCGCCGACTCGCGCATGGCGATCAGGAGTTTCGGCGTCCACCGCCTCCCGGACACCGACCACCGCCCGGTCTTCGCCGAGCTGGGCCTGCCCCGCTTCACGAAGCGCTGAACCCGGCTCGGGACCGGCCCGCCCCCGGCCCGCTTCGAACCCGGCTCGGGACCGGCCCGCCTCCCGGCCCGCTTCACGGCCCGCCGACCCGGCCTGTCTCACGGACCGCTTCACGGCCCGCCGACCCGGCCTGTCTCACGGACCGCCGAGCGGGGCCCGGGCGGTCGCCGATCTTCGCGAGCGGGACCCGCCGAGGAACAGGACCAGGGCGAGGACGGCGTACGGCACCGCGGAGGCGGTGAAGATCGCGGCATGGCCGGCCAGCGCCGAGGCCGCGGCGTAGCCGCCGTAGACGAGGACGGCCCCCAGCTCGGTGCCCAGCCCGGCCAGCGAGGTCACGGTGGCGCGGGCCGGACCGGTGATGCTCTCCTGCAGCCGTACGTCGGCCAGCACGCTCGCCATCTGGAAGGCGCAGAAGGCCGCCGCGAGGGCGACGAACCCCGCCGCGGTCCCGCCGGCCGCGCCCGCGCCGAGCGCCAGCGCCCCGAACGCGAGGAGCGCGGCGAACTCCCGGTCCGTGAAGCTCCGCCCGGCCGCCGCGAGCACGCCACCGGCCGCGATCCCCACGGAGATCATGATCACCAGGAGCGGCACGACGTGCGTGGCGACGCCGGTGCCGATCGCGAGCAGCGGGGTGTACTCCTCCAGCGAGCCCCACAGGGCCGTCACCGCCGGCACCAGCAGCAACGCCCGGCGCGTCGGCCGGTCGGCGCGCGCCGCCCGCAGCCCCTCGCGCAGGATCGCGGCATAGCCGCCCGCGGGCGTCTCCTCCTCGTCGGTCCCCTCCGCGGCCCCCTCGCCTTCCCGTCCGGTTTCCTGTCCGGCGCGTACGCGGTGTTCGGGAAAGGCGAGCGCGGCCACCGTGGCGAGCACGCACGCCAGGACGCTGCCGACGGCGATCAGCGGATAGCCGCCCATGGCGAACACCGGTGTGGCCACCGCCATGGACACCACGACGGCGCCGGTGCCGACGGCACGGGCGCGGCCCATGATCGCGGCGTAGCGGCCGGCCGCGCCCAGTCGGTCGAGTTCGGTGTAGACCAGCGCCTCCAGCGCGCCCGACTGCAGCGCTCCGGAGGCGCCCCACAGCACGAAGCCCGCGGCGAACGCCCAGTAGGAGGGGGCCGCGACCCACAGGCCGAAGCCGGTGGCGGCCAGCAGCGGCGCCAGGGCGAGCAGCGCGCGCCGCGAGACGGCGTCGGCCCACACCCCCGAGGGGACCTCCAGCGCGACGGAGGTGACCGACCAGATCGCCAGGAGTGAGGAGATCTCGGCGGTCGACAGACCCGTGTCGACGAACAGCAATGCGTAGAACGGGTAGAACAGGACGAACTCATCAAGGAGGGTGTAGGCGTAGAGGGTCGCGGCCAGGCGCTTCGCCCGCTTTTCTGGCGCACGGTGAAAAGAAGTGGTCATGAGGTCCTTCTCGCGGAGACTGGGCGGACTCGGGATGCTCGGCATCTCCGGAGGTCCACGGCAGCTCGCGCCGGACCGACCGATCGTTGAGGATCAATGTCGCCAGGTCACACCACCGACCATACAGTCGTCCCGCCCGCCCCGGCCTCCCCTTTTCACGGGCGGGGAACACCTCCCCGGCGTGGGCGCGGCCGCGCGCCAGGCCGCCGCGGGCACCGCGGGCGGCCGGGCCCGATCCGCCTCCGGCCGGCCCGCCGTGACCGGGCCGGGCGGCCGGGGGCCGGTCAGAACTCGTCGTGCCCGGAGACCTGGCCGATCGGGAAGACGTGCCTGTTCGCGGCACAGATGGTCTCCAGGACGTGGACGGGCACGTCCTCGTCGGAGTAGCCGGCGCGAAGGACCTGGACGACCCACTCCCCCGGTTCGAGCTCCAGGGTCTCGTACTCGAAGGATGTCGGCGGGCGGGCCGTCAGGTTCTCCTCGGCACGGCCGAAGGTGTGGCCGAGGGCGACCAGTGCCGACTGGAGCGACGGCTTGACGAACCCGGGCTCGGCGAGGCGGGTGCCCCCGAACAGGTCCGCCCGGAAGTAGCTGGTGGCGATGCGCACCGGGATCCCGTCGGCCGTCATCATCTTCCGGCGGGCGATCACCTCGGCGCCGGGTTCGACGCGCAGGCAGGCGGCCACGTGCTCACCGGCCGCCTCCGGGCCCACGTAGAGCATCCTGCGGCCCGGTGTGACGCCCTGCCTTTCCGCCTCGGCGAAGAACAGGGACGCGGAGGCCCGCACGGCGGGATCGGTCGGCAGCGCCCGCCGCACCAGGACCCTGGGCGCGCGGGCCACGGTCTCATCGGGGGCGCGAGCCGCGGTCTCCCCGGGAACGCGGGCCGCGGTTTCCTCAGGGACGCGGGCCGTCGGTCCCTTTCCCATCTGGGAGACGCGGCCCGGGGACACGCCCAGGCGTGTCCCGACGTCCTCCAGGCTCATCCCGGAGTCAAGGGCCTCGGCGATCGCCTGACGACGTATCTTCGCCGCCTCCGCGAGGAGTTCCTGCTCTTCGGTGATGAGGCGGCTCAGGACCCGTGCGCGCTCCACGGGGTCGCTCAGCCCGGAAACATCGCGCAACGTCTCCAGATCCATCGGGGCCCTCCTCGCGCTCAACACCACCGGGGATTTTAGTCCTCCCTGTTTCGGTGCCGGGCCTATGCCGGTGCCGGTGCCGGGCCGGTGCCGGCGGTCAGGAAGGCCGCCGGGCGACGGCCACCGGGCGTTCGCACGCGCCCGCCCAGGGCGCGGGCCGTTCTCCGTGGGGAGGCGCGAGCCGTTCACCCCGGGAGAGGACGCGCGGTCAACGGGCACTCTGGCCTGGTGGTTACAGCATGGGGGCCGTCAAATCAGTTGCCGACGCCGCGCCCGGGTGCGGAAATTGGATGGCCACCCGTGTCACGCGGGTGGCGGTGATCCGGCGGGGCGGCCACCGGGAGCGGTGGCACGGGAGAGACCGGTCGAGAGGGGATGGTGTTCCGGCCTGCCATGTCCCGGACGGCTCTCACCCCGTCAGAACACCGTGAGGAGCGTGCCGCCTGCCGATGCCCCCTGATACCGGAACCACCCCAGTCAACACGACCAAGACAACCAACACGACCAACGCAGACACCTCTGCCGGCGACGCGGAATCCCCGCCGCGGCGACCCCTCCCCCCGCGCCGCGCCAGGGCGGCCTCCCTGTGGCGGTTGAAGTCCTACCTCCGCCCGTACGTCGTCCGCCTGGTCGCCATCTGGGTGGTGTCCTTCGCCGCGGTCGCGATCGGCATCGCCGTCCCGCTGATCGGCAGGGAGATCATCGACGGTCCCGTCGCCCGGGGCGACACCGGGGCCGTACCGCCCCTCGCGCTGCTGGCCCTGGTCCTGGGCGTGGTCGAGGCGCTGCTCGTCTTCCTGAGGCGGTGGCTGCTGGCCGACGCCGTCCTGGGCCTGGAGACCAGCATCCGCGACGACCTCTACGCCCACCTGCAGCGGCTGCCGATGGGGTTCCACGCCTCCTGGCAGTCGGGCCAGCTGCTGTCCCGTGCGACGACCGACCTGTCGACGATCCGGCGCTTCCTCGGCTTCGGCCTGCTCTTCCTCGTCCTGACCACCGTCCAGATCGCGACGGTGACCGGGTTGCTGCTCCACATGTACTGGCCGCTCGGGTTGCTGGTCGTCGCCTCGGCGGTGCCGATCATGGTCACCACCCTGCGCTTCGAGCGTACGTACATCACGATCTCCCGCCGGGTCCAGGACGAGCAGGGCGACCTCGCCACGGTCGTCGAGGAGTCGGCGGCCGGCATCCGTACGATCAAGGCGTTCGGCCGCGGCCGGTACGTCTCGGAGATCTTCGAGGAAGGGGCGCTGAAGGTCTACCGGACCTCGATGGAGAAGGTCCGCCTGTCGGCCAGGTTCTTCACCTTCCTCGAGGTGATCCCGAACATCACCCTCGCGCTCGTGCTGCTGCTCGGCGCCCTGGCGGTCGGCTCGGGCACGCTGACGCTGGGCACGCTGGTGGCCTTCGCCACCCTGATGCTGCAGCTGGTCTGGCCCGTCTCCGCGCTCGGCTTCATCCTGACGATGGGTCAGGAGGCGATGACCGCGGCGGACCGGGTGATGGAGGTGCTCGACACCGAACCGGAGATCGTCGGGGGCACCGGCGCGATCGAGCGGCCCCGGGGGCACCTGCGCTTCGAGGGGGCGTGCTTCGCCTTCCCCGACGCCGCCGAACCGGTGCTCCACGACGTCTGGCTGGAGGTGCGGCCGGGAGAGACGGTGGCGGTCGTGGGCGCGACGGGGTCGGGAAAGACGACGCTGACCTCCCTGGTGCCGCGGCTGTACGACGTCGGCGCCGGCCGGGTCACGATCGACGGGGTCGACGTCCGCGACCTGCCGCTGCCCGCGCTGCGCTCGATGGTCGCCACGGCCTTCGAGGAACCGACGCTGTTCTCGATGAGCGTCAGGGAGAACCTCACGCTGGGGCGGCGCGACGCGGGAGAGGAGGAGATCGCGGAGGCGCTGCGGATCGCCCAGGCCGGATTCGTCCACTCGCTGCCGTGGGGGCTGGAGACCAGGATCGGCGAGCAGGGCATGTCCCTGTCCGGCGGCCAGCGCCAGCGGCTCGCGCTGGCCCGCGCGGTTCTCAGCCGTCCCAGGATCCTCGTGCTGGACGACACGCTCTCTGCCCTGGACGTCGAGACCGAGGCCCTGGTGGAGGAGGCGCTGCGGCACGTGCTGCGCGAGGCCACCGGGATCGTCGTCGCCCACCGGGCCTCCACCGTGCTCCTCGCCGACAGGGTGGCCCTGCTGCTCGACGGCACGATCGCGCACGTCGGCGAGCACCACGAGCTCATGGCGAGCGTGCCCGAGTACCGCGAGCTGCTGTCGGCCGACCCGGACGCCGAGGAGGCACGGCTGTGAGCGTGACCGAACCTTCCACCCAGCCTTCGGGCCCCTCCTCCGGGCCCTCCGGAGCTTCCGGGTCCTCCGGGCCCTCCCCCGCCGGGACCGCGAACGGATCCCGGGAGTGGCGGGGGGTCGCGGCGGAGAACCAGGACGAGCTGTCGGCGCGGGTGTCGTTCCTGCTGCGCGACAGGTCCAGGCGGCTGCTCGGCGACCTGCTGCGCCCGTACCGCAAAGAGATCATCCTGCTCGTCGCGATCATCGTGACCTGCAACGTCGCCTCGCTCGCCATCCCCTACCTGGTCAAGGTGGGCATCGACGCGGGCATCCCGCCGATGGTGGCGGGCGCGGGACCGCGGACGCTGGTGACGGTCGTCGCGGCGATCCTGACGGCGGCGGTCGTCCAGCTGGTGACCCGGCGGATATTCCTCAGGATGGCCGGGCGCATCGGCCAGAGCATCCTGCTGGAGCTGCGGCGGCGGGTGTTCGCCCACTTCCAGAGGCTGTCGCTGTCGTTCCACGAGGACTACACCTCGGGCCGGGTCGTCTCCCGGCTCACCTCCGACATCGACGCCATCTCCGAGATGCTGCAGTCGGGGTTCGACGACCTCGTCACCGCCGTGCTGACGCTGGTCGGCACGGCGGTCCTGCTGCTCGTCCTGGACGTCCACCTCGGCGTGGTCGCGCTGCTTCCGCTGCCGGTCCTGATGCTGTTCACCGGCTGGTTCCGGCGGCAGTCGAGCATCGTCTACCGCAGGACCCGGGAGACCGTGGCCCTGGTGATCGTCCACTTCGTGGAGTCGATGGCCGGCATGCGCGCGGTCCAGGCGTTCCGCGGGGAGCCGCGCAACCAGGAGATCTTCTCCCACCTGAACGCCGACTACCGCGACGCCAACCGGCGGAGCATGCGCCTGGTCGCGATCTTCTCACCGGGCGTCAAGCTGATCGGGAACGTGACGATCGCGGCCGTCCTGCTCTACGGGGGCACGCTGGCGATCCAGGGTGAGGTCACGGTGGGCGTGCTGGCCGCCTTCCTGCTCTACCTTCGCCAGTTCTACGAGCCGATGCAGGAGATCTCGCAATTCTATAACACGTTCCAGTCCGCCGGGGCGGCGCTGGAGAAGCTCTCCGGCGTGCTGCAGGAGCGTCCCGTGGTGGCCGAACCCGGCGACCCGGTGACGCTGGAGCGGCCACGCGGGAGGGTCGAGTTCCAGGGTGTGGAGTTCTCCTACCTGGACGGCACCCCCGTGCTGCCCCGGCTGGACCTGGTGGTCCCCGCCGGGCAGACCGTGGCGCTGGTCGGCACCACGGGGGCGGGCAAGACCACGCTGGCGAAGCTGGTCTCCAGGTTCTACGACCCGGTGGCGGGCCGGGTGCTGCTGGACGGCGTCGACCTGCGCGACCTCGGCGAGGAGTCGCGGCACGCCGCGGTGGTCCTGGTCACCCAGGAGAACTTCCTGTTCAGCGGGTCGGTGGCGGACAACATCAGGTTCGGCCGGCCGGGCGCGAGCATGACCGACGTGGTGGCGGCGGCCCGCTCGATCGGCGCCGACGCGTTCGTCTCCGCGCTTCCCGAGGGGTACGACACCCAGGTCGGCAAGTACGGCGGCCGCCTGTCGGCCGGGCAGCGGCAGCTGGTGGCGTTCGCGAGGGCGTTCCTGGCCGATCCTGCGGTGCTGATCCTCGACGAGGCGACGTCCAGCCTGGACGTCTCCAGCGAGCGGCTGGTGCAGCGGGCGATGCGGACCATCCTGGCGGAGCGGACGGCCCTGATCATCGCGCACCGCCTGTCGACCGTCGAGATCGCCGACCGGGTGCTGGTGATGGACGGCGGCAGGATCATGGAGGACGGCCCGCCCGGCGAGCTCGTCCGGCGGGCGGGCCGCTACGCCGACCTGCACCGCGCCTGGCTCGACAGCATCTCCGACCACCGCGACGTCCCCGGCTGACCCACCCGGCGGCCGGAATCCCGGGCACGCGATTTCCGGCGGACCCTGAACCCCGGGAACGGGGTCCGCGTATCTCAGGGCGGAACGGCACGAATGATCCTTCCCACCCGCAGGAAAGGGGCAGTGATCTCGATGAGCACCCGGCGGTCGCGCAGAAGACGGTCTCTGACCGCCACCTTGCTGGTCTCCGCCATACTGGTCGCCGGGTGCTCGTCAGCGGCCGTGACGGCCGGGACCTCCGTCCAGGCGGTGGGACTGGCCGGCGATCGGGCGGACGCGGACGTCCGCTTCTCCCAGGAGATGATCCCCCACCATCGCCAGACGATCCGGCTCGCCGGCCTGGTGGACGGCCGGAGCGAGAACCCGTACGTGCGCGGCCTGGCCGCGAAGATCAAGAAGGACGAGGCCGCCGACATCGACCTGATGTCCGGCTGGTTGCGGTCGTGGCAGGCCGAGGTGCCGGCGAAGGGCGACCACGCCGCGCACGACATGCCCGGCATGCTGTCCGCCACCCAGATCTCCTCCCTGGAGAGGCGGTCGGGTTCCGCCTTCGACAAGCTGTGGCTGAGCGTGCTGGGCAAGCACCTCGACAGCGGTGTCCAGATGGCCCAGGTCGTGATCGCGCTGGGCAGGCACCGGCCCACCACCCGGCTGGCGGAGAGGATGGTCACCGCGCAGCGCGCCCAGATCGCCGAGATCGGCAGGAAGCTCGCCTGAGCCGCCGTACCTGTCGTACCTCCGGGTGCGCCGTGCCACCGGCGAGGACGGCGCCGCCCGTACGTGACGGGATCGCCGAACGGCGCCGCCCGTACGTGACGGGCGGCGCCGTTCGCTCCTGACGGGCGGTGCCGCCCGCCTCCACCCCCGGGCTCTACCTCAGCCCGAAGGCGCGGACGATCGTCTGCTCGACGGCGTTGCCCCTCTCGTCCCTGGCGCCGGCCCGCAGGCTGACGTACCGGGCGCGGGCCGGGGCGTCCAGCCTGGCCCTCCACCCGTCGCCGGTGCGGGTCAGGCGCTCGGTACGCCAGGTGGCGCCGTCGTCGTAGGAGACCTGGAGCTCACCCGAGCGGATGGCCGCCTTCGGCCCTCCCGGCAGGTGTGAGGGGAGGACGGTGAGGGCGGCCGAGCGTGAGGCCCTGCCGTCCACGCCGGTGTCCACGGCGTAGTCGAGCTGCACCAGCGGCAGCGCGACCGGCTCGGCGGAGCCGGAGGGGGCCGAGGTGAAGTTCCACACCGTCCGCGTGGTGGTGGAGTACGGGTACGCCGCGGCGTCGCGTTCCGTCGTGGTGACGAGGCGGTAGGGAAGCCCGCCCTGGCCGGCCTCGGCGTCCAGGGCGTAGCCGCCCGTCTCGGCGACGAGGGTCCCTCCCTGGTGGAGCGACGTCGTCTGGTCGAGCTGGCCCGGGCCGAAGAGCCCGACGTGGTCGGCCCCGGAGTCGCCCCAGCCGGGCACCTGGACGTGCAGGGTGTTGCCCTCGCGGACCGGGAGCGCGACGGAGTCGTTCACCCTCGGGCGCTGGATCGGGCCGAACCACTGCTCGCCGGTGGTGCTCCCCGCCCGGTAGGACCTCTCCCCCGAGAACTGCCACGTCTTCCGCGGGATCTCCGCCTCGGACGTCCAGCGTACGGAGGCTCCCGGGGTGACCCAGTCGGTGCGCTCGCGCTTCGACCTGCTCAGCAGCGTGTATCCCACCTTGGTGTTCAGACCGGGGACGACGTCGAAGCGGTACTCGGCGACCTCGTCCGCCGGGTCGTTGCGGAAGTCGACGTCGACCCGCGCCAGGTCGCGGTGCGCGGGACGGTAGGTCAGGTCGCCGGGAACGGACTGCTCCCAGCGCCGGACCAGGTCGTAGAGGTAGGCGGTGTCGGGCCTGGAGACCGTGCGCAGCAGGACGGTCCCCTTCCCGAGGCGGGAGATGAGCTGCTCGCCCTCGTCCCTGGTCAGTGACGCCACGGTCAGGGGCGTCCTCCTGATCGCCTCGCGGAGCCGTCCCACCTCGTCGTTGACGATCAGCAGCAGCTTCACCCCCGCGGCCACGGCGGCGGGCACCTGCTCGTCCGTGTCGCCGTGGCGCACGACCGCGATCTTCCCCTTGACGTCCAGCCCGGCGTAGTCGGCCGCGCGGCCCCCGCCGGCGAAGACGGCGGGCAGGTCCTGCGAGCCCTCGGGCAGGAGCCCCGCCCCCGGCTGGATCCACAGGTCGTCGTACGTCCGCCCGCCCGAGCTCACGGTCAGGAGCGGCTGGATCTTGCGCCAGCGCGTGCCGATGGACAGCCGTCCCTCGCGCACCCGCTTCGTGGGCTGGATCCAGATGCTGTCGTACCCGGTGCCGAGCGTGTAGGAGTCGGCGACGGAGGCCGTGTCGCCCAGCGTGCGGTGGTAGTCGACGCGGGTCTCCGCGTCGGCGCTCTCCTGGGGCGTGACGGCCTTCGCCTCGCGCACGGTGGTGCCGTCCAGGGTCACGGTGGTGTCGTCCTCGACGGTGACCAGGGGTTCGTTGAGCAGCGCGAGACCGAGCGAGGAGGGACCGTGCGTGCCTCGCACCTCGCCCCACATCCACACCGAGTACCTGCCCTGGGGCACCAGGACGTCCACCTCTCCGGTGAAGGTGAGGAAGCTGTAGTAGCCGTCGGCGGGGTCGCCCTCGCGCAGGAGGTTGATCTGGCCGCTCATCGGGGCGCCGTCACGGTCCCTGGCCTTGATGACGAGGTGGCGGGGCTGGTCCTCGGTGCTGACGCCGACGACGGTGCGGGCGAGCACCGGGCCGCCGCCCGCGGACGCCTCGATCCACCCGGTGTAGCCGTTCTTCTCCGACACGCGGTCCAGGTCGGCGGTGAGGGTGACGGTGCCGCTGCCGCCCGCCGGGACGACGACCCGGGAGGCGGACAGGGAGAACAGGCCGTCCGGGGCACCGGCGACCTTGAGCGCCAGGTCGAGGGTGACCTCGGTGGCGGAGGTGTTGGTGTAGGTCACCTGCCGCTCGGCCTTGCCGCCCTGCTCCTCCTCCAGCGGGTGGATGCCCAGGTAGGCGCCGCCGGTGGCGAACAGGGTGGCGGTGGTGGCGGCCCGGGCGTCCAGGCGGCCGGTGCCGGCCTCGTAGGCGGTGTGGTCAGGGGTGCTCCTGGACGTGCTCATCAAGGCGTCCTTGAGCTGCCCGCCGGTCCAGCCGGGGTGCGTGGCGGCGAGGAGGGCGGCGGCGCCCGCGACGTGCGGGGTGGCCATCGAGGTGCCGCTCATGGTCGTGTACGGGCCCTCGCCTCCCTGCGCGTACTGGGACCGGGCCGCCAGCACGCCGACACCGGGAGCGCTGAGCTCCGGCTTGAGCGCGCCGTCGACCAGCCTCGGGCCGCGGCTGGAGAAGTCGGCGAGGTGGTCGGAGGTGTCCACCGCCGCGACGGTGAGGGCCGCGTCGGCGGCGCCCGGGGCGCCCACCGTGCGCTCGGAGGGCCCGGCGTTGCCCGCCGCGACGGTGAACAGGGCGCCGGTCTCGGCGCTGAGCGCGTTGACGGCCTGGCTCATCGGGTCGGTGCCGTCGGTGGGCGCGTCGGTGCCCAGGCTCATGCTGATGACCTTGGCGCGCTGTTCCCTGGCGGCCCATTCCATGCCGGCCACGATCCAGGAGTCCTGGCCCTGGCCCTGGTCGCTGAGGACCTTGCCGACGTGCAGCTCGGCTCCGGGGGCGACGCCCTTCTCCTTGCCGCCCGAGGCGGCGCCGGTGCCGGCGATCGTGGAGGCGACGTGGGTGCCGTGACCGTGCCGGTCGGTGACCTCCTCACCGGGGACGAAGCTGGCGGAGTCCTCGATCTGACCGGCCAGGTCGGGGTGGCCCGCGTCGACGCCGGTGTCCAGGACGGCGACGTCGACGCCTTCGCCGGTGTTGCCCGCCGCCCAGACCTCGGGGGCGCCGATCTGCGCCACGGTGTCGGCCAGGTCGACCTTGACCTTGCCGTCCAGCCAGACCTTCGCGATGCCGCCCGTGAAGGCGGGCGCGGCGTTCCGGCGCCCGCCTTCACGGGCGCCGGGCGCCGCGGCCCGGCCGCCGGTGAGCGCGGACCAGAAGCTCGCGGCCTTGTCGCGGTCCTCGGTGACGGCCGCGCCCTTGATGCTGCTGAGGGTACGGACCTTCGTGGCGCCCGCGGGCAGCGACGTGGCGGCGCGGGCCGCGGAGTCGTCCGCGTAGGTGACGATCAGCGGGAGGTGCCCGGCGTGGGCGTCGTCGTAGTCGTCGGCCAGCAGGCGGGTGACGTTGAACAGCCGCCTGTCGAGCAGCCCCGCGGAGAGGTAGGGCATCGCGCTGTCGGGGTAGACGTAGGTGTCGGTGCCCACGGTGGTGACGCGGGCACCGACGGGTTCGCCGTCAGGGCCCCGGACGACCGTGGTGCCGGTCCCGGTGCCGCCGGAGCGGACCGTGACCTTGTCGCCGGTGATCAGGGTGATGGTGCGGGTGACCGCCGCGGCGCCGTGGGCGGATGTTCCCGCGGCCGGTACGGGGTCGAGCCGGATGGTGCCGAGCGTGGTGGTGGCGTACGTCGGCGGGGTCACCGCGAGTACCGCCAGGGCGACCGCGACGGCGAGCAGCCGCGACCTGCCGGAGGGCATGAGTGCCAAGTGGGTTCCTTGACTCGAACGGTTCGGGGGACGCGACAGCGATGGTGACGGTTTTGTCCGCTGGCAAGGAGAGAAACGGATGACCATATCTGCCAAAGGACAATGTGGTGATCTCTGACCGCCCGCGTCAACAGGAGTCGCGTTACGCGTTCAATTCACAAGTTCGCTTTTCAGGACGAGATCCATGAAAAGTGCACATATTTCGACAAAGTAGTTAATCGATTACAGATGGCCCCATGACGCCGGAATGTCGTCCGCCAACGGAGGGTGACCGCCGCGACCGCGGGCAAGGCGCGTGACGACCTCCGCGCGACACCCTCGGCGCGACACGGGGACCACTCGCACACCTAACGCGATAGATCCACTACAGAGAGTAGTGTGCGCTGTGAAGTTGATCTACGAGGACATCCATCATGACAGAACGGGAGTTCGGCGTTGGTTTCACAACGAGCCAGATCCGCCCTCATCGCGTTGGCCTGTGCCCTGCTGGCACTACCGGCCGTACCGGGGACGCCGGTGGCGGCCGATACCGCTGCGCACGCCGCCACCGACACGCGGCAGGCCGTCACACAAGTCTCCGCCGCGCCCTGTGTCCGGCCGGGGCAGACGACCTACCCTGTCGACTACTACTGGAAGAACGCGTTCGGCATGAGGCTGGGCAGCGGGTCGATCTCGGTCGACACCTCCCCGTCCCTGTGGGGCGGGCAGATCACCCCGGGTGGCACCTTCACCCTCACACTGGCGCACCGCACGACTCAGTGGCCGCTGCTGGTCAGCCGCTACACCACCACGTGGGATCTGTCGTCACTGCTGGCCCACGCCGACGTCGTCGGCCAGTCGGGAACCGGCACCATCAGCGGCAACACCCTTTCGATCGCCTCGTCGGGTACCAAGGTCGACCCCTCCCCGAAGGTCATCACCTTCCAGGTCAGGCAGGGCACCGTCGGGGGCGGCATGACGATCCGGCCGACCGGGATCAGCAGCGTCATCGCCGCTCCCGGCCAGCTCGGGAACAACACGGCCGCCCCTGCGATCCAGATCGCCGGCGGGCAGTCCATCTCGCCCACCAGGGCCGTCGATGACACCGCCACCACCAGGCAGGGCACAGCCGTCAGCGTGCCCGTCCTGGCCAACGACACCGCGACCTCACCGACGATCAGCGGCGTCACCCAGCCCGCCCACGGGACCGCGACGATCTCCGGCGGCAACGTGGTCTACACACCCGCCGCCGGCCTCGGCGGCACCGACACCTTCACCTACACCGTCACCACCGCCTGCGGAACCAGCACCGCGACGGTCACGGTCGCCGTCACCTGTGCCTACACGCCGGTCACCCTGGTCAACGGCGGTTTCGAGGCGCCACCCGTGACCACGATCGACTGGTCCATCCCCGACGCCTCCGTCAACCCGGGCGTCGGCTGGCGCACCACCGCCACCGACAACAAGCTGGAGTTCTGGCGGGGCGGCGCGAGCGGGGTTCCGGCGGCCGAAGGCCAGCAGTTCGCCGAACTCAACGCGACCCAGGTCTCCACGCTCTATCAGGACGTGCCCACCGTTCCCGGAACGCCGATGACCTGGTCGCTGTATCACCGGGGCCGCCTCGGTACCGACGTGATGCGGGTGCTCATCGGCGCACCGGGCGCGACCGTGGCTCAGACCCCCACGGGGGCCTCCTCCCCGGACATCTCCGACGACGACACCGCCTGGCGCCAGTACACCGGGGTGTACGTCGTGCCTCCGGGACAGACCACTACACGATTCTCCTTCGAGTCGGTGTCGGCCGCGGGCGGTAGCCAGGGGGCCGGCAACTTCCTGGACGGCGTGGTGTTCCAGACGCCGCCCTGCCTGCCCATGACCAGGAGCGCATGAAGGCGGGCGGAGTCCCGGGGCGCGCACCGCGAACCGACCGGCCGCCGCGCGAGCACCCGGGTTCCTGACCGTCACACACAACACACGACACACGGCCGAGGAGCGAGGACCCCCGACCGTAAACCGACGCAAACGGACGGAAACCGACCGACAGCTTCCGCGCCCCGCGAACCCGCCGTACACGAACACGAAGGCCCCTCTCGCCCGGGCGAGAGGGGCCTTCGTGCGATGTGGCGAACCCGGAGGGCGCGCCAGGTTGTTCAGCTGGCGGTGCCGGCGGTCTCCTGCTCCGCGGCGCGGCGCCTCTCCTCTTCCTCGACCGCCTCGACGGTCTCGTTGTCGCGGTCACGGCGGTACTCGCGGACCGAGTAGGCGATGGCCGCGGCCCAGAGGACGGCGATGGTGATGTAGGCGACGGTCTGGACGCCGCCGGAGGCGTCGATCCAGTCGCTGCGCAGCAGGGTCCGGACGTTGGTCAGGATGATGATGCCGCCGACGGCGGAGCCCAGGATGCGCGGCGGGATGTGCCGGACCAGCCAGGCGGCGATGGGGGCCGCGATGACGCCGCCGATCAGCAGCACGGCGACCCAGGAGAAGTTGATGTTCTCGGAGCCGATGCCGTAGAAGAAGCCGATGCTGGCGGCGATGGCGACCAGGAACTCGCTGGCGTCGATGGAACCGATCACCTTGCGCGGCGCCAGGCGCCCGCTGGCCAGGATCGCCGGGGTGCCGACCGGGCCCCAGCCGCCGCCACCGGTGGCGTCGACGAATCCGGCGACCAGGCCGAGGGGCGCGAGGAAGCGCTTGCGCAGCGGCTTGCCCAGGTTGCCGCGCGGGAGGCCGAAGGCCGTGAAGCGGATCAGGACGTAGACGCCCAGCGCGAGCAGGATGATCGACATGACCGGTGCCGCGACCTCGGTGGAGAGGCCGGACAGGAAGGTGGCTCCCGCGAACGCGCCGACGGCGCCGGGAACACCGATCTTGGCGACGACCTTCCAGTCGATGTTGTTGAAGCGCCAGTGGGATATGCCCGAGGCGAGGGTCGTGCCGATCTCGGCGAGATGGACGGTGGCCGAAGCGGCGGCGGGGTTGGTGCCGATGGCCAGGAGCAGCGTCGTCGAGGTGACACCGTAGGCCATGCCGAGGCTGCCGTCGACGAGCTGTGCCGCGAAGCCGACCAGGCCTAAGAGGATGAGCGCACGCACAACGCCCCCCTTCCTGTTTTTCCTACTCTGTTGATAGGAATTATCGTGATTGAATGCCAGGGCGGCGTCAAGTCACGTTTCGAGCAAGGCGTCTCAAGGTGTGGGAATCTTCATCCCACGCGCGGTGCAGGGCGCGCCGTCACGCCCTGCGTCGCCTGCCGGCCTCGGCCACCGGCGACAGGAGGGCGGCCAGGCTGACGGTGTCGACGATGGCACTTATGGAGGTCTCGATGTTCAGCCATACCGTGCGCAGCCGCACCGCCTCTCCGAAGTAGGCCACGTCGCCGGTCGGCAGCCCCCGCACCGAGGTCAGCTCGCCGGCGACGGCGCGCAGGACGTCCCCGACCGAGATGTCCACGGGCGGCCGGGTGAGCGTGAAACCGCCCTCGTGGCCCCGCTGGGCGAAGACGAGGTCGGCGCGGCGCAGGTCGGTCAGGATGCCGCGCAGGAAACTCGCCGGGATCTCCTGCGCCTGCGCCATCGTCTCCGACTTGACCGGGGCGGGATCGCTCAGCGCGATGACCAGCATCGCCCTTATGGCGTAGTCGCTCCGAGCCGTGATGTGCATCCGAAAGTCCCCCCGACGGTGCGCCTCTGCCGCTGGCCGATGGCCTCATGTGGGCTGGTCTCGCTTAAATCTACTATCTCTATAGGTTAACTGTGAATTATCCTCGTGGTCAGGTGTGCCCGCGAGAGCCCCCCTTACCCCTGCCTCCGCGCGCCGGCGCCGCGTTCCCGGAGCTCTTGTGGCCGGCGCCGGCGGCGGAGAAGGCCGGTGGGGTCAGTGACCGACGGAGTCGGAGTCGGTCGCGGCGGCCTCGCCCCGGTCGAGGGAGGACAGCTCGGAGACCTCCTCGGGAGTGAGGGCGAAGCCGAAGACGTCGGCGTTGGCCCTCATCCGTTCGGGGCTGGACGACTTCGGCACGGTGATCAGGCCGAGCTCGATGTGCCAGCGCAGCACGATCTGGGCGGGGGTCCTGCCGTGCCGCTCGGCGGCGGCAGTGACGACCGGCTGCTCCAGCAGGTCGCCGCCCTGCCCGATGGGGCCCCAGGACTGGGTGGCGATCCCGTGGGCGGTGTCGTAGGCGCGGGTCTCTTCACGGGTGAAGAACGGGTTGAGCTGGATCTGGTTCACGTCGGGCACCACGCCGGTCTCGGCGAGGAGCCGGTCGATGTGGGCCGGCTTGAAGTTCGACACGCCGATCGCCCGCACGCGGCCGTCCTCCAGCAGCTTGACCATGCCCTTCCACGCCTCCACGTAGCGGTCCTTGCGCGGCAACGGCCAGTGGATCAGGTAGAGGTCGGCGTAGTCGAGGCCGAGCCGGTCCAGGCTGGCCTGGTACGCCTCCTGCGCGGCGTCGTACCCGTGCCACTCGCCGTTCAGCTTGGTGGTGACGAACAGTTCCTCCCTCGGCACCCCGCTCGCCCGCAGCCCGCGCCCCACCCCGGTCTCGTTGCGGTACGCGTAGGCGGTGTCCACCAGCCGGTAGCCCATCTCGACGGCCTCGGCGACCGCGACCTCCGCCTCCTCGTCCGACATGGGCCAGGTGCCCAGGCCGACCTGCGGGATGTCCGCGCCGTTGACCAGCTTCAGGGTTGGAATGTCCAGAACAGTCATGGCCGACAGCCTTCCACGCCGGGCCCGGCGAGCCGTCGCCGGGGAGCGGTCACGCCGCGCGCGCCGCCTCGGGGAGACGCTCGCGGACGAGGAACGTCCCGGCCAGGGCGGCCAGGGCCAGGAGGGTGAGGACGATCCCGTAGTACGTGGTGAGTTCGGCGAGGGGCAGGTGGCCCGCGACGACCCCGGCGACGGTCGCGGGGATGCCCATGGCGAGGTAGCTGACGATGTAGAAGGCGGCCATCAGCCCGGCCCGCTCGTGCGGGGCCGCGGCCGGCAGCAGGGTGCGCGCGGCCCCCTGGAAGCCCGCGCCGAAGCCCAGCCCGGCGACGGCCGTACCGGCGAAGAACAGCACTCCCGAGCCGGTGTTCACCCCGATCAGGGTCACGCCGACACCGAGGGCCAGGAGCACGGAGGCCACCCGCATGGCGCGCGGGGCGGGGACCGCCCGCAGGGCGAGGATCGCGACGGTGCCGCTGATGGTCAGCGCGAAGACCAGCAGCCCGCCCACCACGATCGACCCCGAGCCGGTGACCTCGCGGGCCAGGGACGGCCCCAGGGACAGGTAGAACCCGCCGAGCGCCCAGCCGGCCACGGTGATCGGGGTGACCAGCAACAGGACCCGGCGCGCCCCGGCGGGCACGCTGACGTGCGGGCGCAGCGAGGCCAGCGCGCCCGCCCGGCGGCCGGCGGACTCGGGCAGGAGGAGGATCGCGGCGCCCTGCAGCACGAACGCGACGATCAGGACGACGAACACCGTCCGCGTCGGCGAGGGCAGGTACTGCACGAGCAGGCTCGATCCCAGGCCGCCCGCGGCCAGGCCCAGGGCGGGCGTCACGCTGTTGACCAGCGGGCCGCGCGTCCGGTCGGCGTCCAGCAGGCCCGCTCCCAGCGCCCCGGTCGCGGCCCCGGTGGCGAAGCCCTGCACGACGCGCGCGACCATCAGGGCGGTCACCCCGTCGGCGGAGGCGAAGACCGCCATCGCGACCGTCTCGAGCGCCACCGCTCCGAGGATCACCGGGCGGCGCCCCACGTGGTCCGACAGGGAGCCCACGGTGAGCAGGGCCACCAGCAGGCTCACGGCGTAGACGGCGTAGACGGCGGTCAGGACGCTGGAGGAGAAGCCCCAGTGGCCCTGGTACACGGCGTACAGCGGGGTGGGCGCGGCGGCGGCGGCCATGAACGTCGTCAGGGTCGTCGCCAGGAGCACCACGGCCGCACCGGCCCCCAAGCGGGCTCGTTGGGCGGGCAACGTCGAGGTCACGGTGGACATGGAGGAACTCCCGAAGCTTTAAAGCAAAGGATTTGCGTTAGCAACGTACACACCTCGGACCACTGAAGCAAATATTTTGCGTTAAGCTCGGTTCATGGCGACGAGGCAGGCGGTACGCACCGGGGGACGGAGCGCGCGGGTGCAGCAGGCCGTCCACGAGGCGGTACGGGATCTCCTCGCCGAGCGCGACCGCGCCGACCTGACCGTCCCGCTCGTCGCCGCCCGCGCGGGCGTGACCCCCTCGACCGTCTATCGCAGATGGGGTGACCTGCAGGAACTACTGGCCGACGTCGCCCTCGAGCACATGCGGCCCGACGGCCCCCCGGCCGACCTGGGGAACCTGCGGGACGACCTCGCGACGTGGGCCGAGGAGTGGCTGGAGGAGATGTCCTCCCCCACCGGGCGCGCGTTCACCCGCGACGTGGTGGCCGGCGACGACGACGGCAGGAGCACCGGGCAGTGCTGCGCGTACACCAGCGGCAACATCCAGGTCATCCTCACCCGCTCCGCCGGGCGCGGCGAGGACGTGCCCACGCTGGACGCGGTGCTGGACCATGTGGTCGCGCCGATGACGTACCGGATCCTCTTCATGAGCGACTCCCTCGCGCCCGGATACGGCCGCGCCCTGGTCGACACCCTGCTGGGCTCCCGATAGCGGACGAGCGGGGGACCACCGGATCCGTCCGCGGCGGCGCGCCTTCGGCGCCCTCGCGTGCGGCGTCCCGACCGGCTCCGCGGGCGGTGTCGCCCCGGCGCGGCGGGAGAGGAGCCACCGCGGAAGGCGGTTCGCAAGCGGGCCGCAACCGGGCCCTCCTATAAAGGGTCGCGTTCCCGTATGGTCCATCGGGCGGGCCCCTCCCCTCGGGGTGTCGCCCGCACCGGCCTGTCCACGAACTCCCGCCCGGCACCGCTCTCCCCCGCCGGCGGATCCGCGCGCCTCGGGGGAGACAGTGAGAGAGACATGTCCAGCCTTACCCGCCTGCTCGCCGCCGGGGCCGTGATCCTGCTGCCCGCCCTGCTGCCCGCCCCCGCGGCATCGGCCCACGCCGTCCAGGACACTCACACCGTCCAGGACACCCACGCCGTCCAGGACGGCCGGAGCGCGCGGGACGGCCAGGCGACGGGGAGCGCCGCCGGCTGCAGGCCCGGCAGCGGTCCCAAGCTGGCCGGCAGGGACCTCACCCGCGTCACGCTGCCCGCCGACCTGTCCTGCGCCGACCTGCGGAGGGCAAGGCTGGACGGCGTGGTCGTGCGCAGCCTCCTCACCGGGGCCGACCTGCGGGGCGCCTCGCTCAAGGGCGCCCGCCTCGGGAACGCCGAGATGGCCGGGGCCAAGCTGCGCGGGGCCGACCTGACGGAGGCGGAGCTGTACTACGCGAACCTGCGCGGCGCCGACCTGCGCGAGGCGATCATGGACGACTCGCAGCCCTACGCCGCGCACTTCGAGGGCGCCGACCTGAGCGGGGCCACGATGGTGCGCGCCAGGACGTACGGAGCCCAGTTCGACGACGCGAAGCTGGTCGGCGTCGACCTCACCGACGCCGACGCCTACGGCGTGGACCTGCGCCGAGCCGATCTCACCGGTCTCAAGGCGCCCAAGGCCCGCATGTACGACTCCAGGATGATCAAGGCCGTGTTCCGGGACGCCGACCTGCGGGGCGCGCAGTTGCGCGGGTCGGTGCTGGACGGCGCGACCTTCCAGGGCGCCGACCTCGGCGGGACAGAGCTGCGTGAGGCCACGGGCGCGCTGCTGGCGGGCAGCAGGGGCATGCCCAAGGACCTGCCGACCCCCGACCCGGCGTGCGCGCCGGGCAGCGGGCAGAAGTACGCGGGCTGGGACCTGACCTCGGTCGCCGAGTTTCCCCGGGACCTGAGTTGCGCCGACCTGACCGGCGCCAAGCTGGACGGGGTCGACCTGGGCAGCGTCAAGCTCGACCGGGCGATCCTGCGCGACGTCTCGGCCATCGGGGCCACGATCCGCTACCTCAAGGGCGCCGACCTGCGCGGCGCGCGCCTGGAGCGCGCCAAGCTCGGCAGCGTCGAGCTGATGGGGGCCGACCTGACGGGGGCGCGCATGGCGAGGGCGGAGCTCGGCAGCGCCAAGCTGGCCGGGGCGAACCTGTCGAAGGCGGACCTGTCGGGTGCGGCGTTCGGCAGCGCCGACCTGACGGAGGCCAGGCTGGGCGGCGCCGACCTGCGCGGCGCGGAGTTCGGCAGCGCCGGGGCCGACCGGGCCGACTTCACCGGCGCCAGGATGGAAGGGGCCGACCTGAGCAGCGGCAAGTTCCAGGACGCGGTCTTCCGCGGGGCGACGCTGACCGACGCCGACCTGAGTTTCGCCGAGCTGCGGGGGGCCACCTTCGTGGACGCCGAGGTCACCGGCATGAAGACCGGCCACGCCAAGGACGCCGACCTGTCCGGGTCGTCCAGCCGGATGGCGATCGGCTGGGTGATCTTCCTGTCGCTGGCGGGCCTGGTCGCGCTCTGGGTGCTGGTCAAGGTGGTCGCGCGCGGGCGGCGGCTCGGGAGGGCCGCGAAGCTGGAGGCGTCCGAGCGGGCGGCCCGCCTGGAGAAGACCAGGCTGTCGCAGGAGGAGAACGTGACGCGGCTGGGCGAGGAGATCGACCGCCTGGCCGACGGGGGCGAGGGCGGCGACGACGTCAACTGGCACCGGGCCCTGGACGCCTACGACGCGGCCAAGCAGGCGCTGGCCGTCGCCCGCGACATCGACGAGGTCAAGGCCGTCGACATCATCGTGGCGCGGGGACGCGACGCCCTGAGGGGACGCACCGCGAGGTAGGAACCGGCCAGGAGGAGGAATTCCCCCACTCGCCGCAGAGCGCTCCGCGAGGTGATGGATCCGAGAGGTGATGGATCCGAGAGGTGATGGATCCGAGAGGTGATGGAGCGGGCCCGGTCCCGGCCGCCGGCGGGAACCCTTCACCGGCGGCCGGGTTCCCCCGCGGCTCTCCCCGAGCCGGCCACGCCGCCGGGAGCGGGTGAGAGGGAACGTCCGATCAGGAAGTCCCGCTCATCTGGGCGCGCGTCAGCGTCGTGGCCGGCTCCTGCCGGCTGAGCAGTCGTTCGTGCAGGGCGCGGGCGGTGCGTACGAAGCCGCTCGTCCCCTTGCGGGCCGCCGCCTCCGCGACCGCGGGGACCGAGTCACGTGCCCCGGCCCAGCGGGCGGCGTCGATCGCGAAGGAGAGCGCCTGGGTGTGCCCGGAATGCGGTCGATCGTCTGGTCCTGGCAGGTAGACGGGCAGCAGCCCGGTCATGATCTCCCACACCTGCCGGTGGGCGCCCTGTTTCGCGCACTCCTCCAGCGCCGAGCGTACGGGGCCCATCTTGGCCACGTCCCTGCGCAGGGAAAGCCCGAGCTGTCGCCCGCACTCCACGGCGGGCAGGCAGCCGGCGGCGGCCGCGCCCAGCAGCAGCAGCCGGCCGCGCTCGAGCCAGCCGTACGTGCCCTGCTCGGCCAGCTGGACGGCGATCAGCAGCGCCGTCGCCTCCCCCACCGGCCCGTCCTGGGAGAACAGCGCGGCCACGTACCGGTGGAAGTAACCGGGCCGCTCCCAGGCGTTGAGCAGGTGCGGCAGCAGGTGCATGGCCACCACCTCCCGGTCCGAGGGCAGCGCCAGCCGCCAGGACTCCATGTACACGCCGTCGTCCTCGCCGGTCCAGGAACGCGGATCCGACAGCAGCGTGTCGACCAGCGCCAGTCCCGTCGGCTCGATCCGGATGCGGGGGTGCAGGCACGGGGTGTGCTCGCCTTTCTGCCGGTCGTGCGTGTAACGGCCGCCGGCGTGTGACCAGTCCACGCGCAGCTGCGGCTGTGGCCGGTCGGCCAGCCAGCGTGCCAGCGTGGCGCCCGCCCGCGAGGTCAGCTTCCCGGCACGGTCGGCCACCTGCGGGTCCACCTCGCGCGGCAGCCGCAGCAGCGCCTGCCCCAGGTCGACCGGGAGGGCCTGGACGCCGGCCCGCTCGTACCCCTCCAGGCGGGCCACCAGCTCGGCGGGGTCGAGGTGGCCAGAGGTCAGGGTCGGGGTGGCCAGCAGGTACGGCGGCAGCGTCCCGGCCTTCAGCGCGGCGTGGACCTCGGCGCAGCGCGCCAGCAGGGCGTGGTGCGGCAGTGAGACGCGATGGGGTGCCGGCAGCCGATCTCGCGGCGTCTCCTGCCCGGGGTCGGCGGCCTCGCGCAGCAGCGCCTCCGTCCACTCCTCAAGACGGACCCACTGGCGCCGCTCGTAGATGCGGCCCCGGCCGGGGCGCGTCCGCTTGGACGGGTCGCGGACGAAGCCGTCGAGCCACCGTTCGAAGATGACGATGTCGCCACCGACCTGGTTGTAGGTGGCGGTCAGATCCTCCAGCGCCGGCGGGAACGGCTCGCGGGCCGGCGGCTCGAACGGCGGCAACGGCACGGGCTCGAAGTCGTCGACCGCCTCCGGCTCGGCCGCCACCACGCCGTAGGCCTGCGACAGCAGCGCCGCCAGCTCGGCGGGCAGCACGCCCGCCGCCTCGCGCACGGCCTCGGCCCCGGCAGGGGTGAAGCGCCGGGCATGCTTGACGGCCAGGCCCACCGTGCGCTCGCGCACATCGTAGGACTCGCACAGGAACGCCGAGGCGAGCGCCGCGGCCAGGTCGTCGAGGTCGGCGAGATCGGCGAGATCACTGCCCGCGTCGCGAGCGGCCCGGTCCAGGAGGGTCAGCCCGGCCCGTACCAGCTTGCCCTCGGGGCGGAACAGCAGCGCCGACACCGCCTCGCCGACCTCCTCGCCGCTCAGCCCGCCCGCGCCGCGCAGCTGCCGCAGCGCCAGCTCGGCCACCGGCCCCGGCGCGGCGGGCAGCAGCCGCAGGTAGTCGCGGGTGCGCTCGCTGCTCGGCGCCGGGGCGAGCATCTCGTGCAGGCGGGCGAAGAAGCGCAGGTCGGTGGCGCTGCCACCGCGCAACAACCGGCGTACGCAGCCGTCGACCAGCGGCTCGGCGGCCAGCCGGCCGGCCGCGACCTCGGCGCGCAGCGCCCCCAGCCAGGTGCGGCGGCCGGCATCCCACGAGGGCGGGTCGATGTTGTCCTCGCGCAGCGCCCGGCCCACTCCCTCGGCCTCGAACAACCGGGGCACCAGGTGCTCGGCCAGCGGGTCGTGCTCCAGGTCCGGCGGCCAGGACACCCAGGCTGTGGTGAGCGGGTCGTGGTCGGGCGGGACGGCGCCGGTGCGGCGCAGCAGTTCCAAGGCCAGCGGCACGCTGTCGTCCCTGGCCTGGGCCCGGTTGCCGCGCAGCCGCAGGGCCAGCCGTACGGCGAGGTCGGCCTGCCACTCCGGCGGCCGCGCGGCGATCACGCGCAGCAGCGGCCCGGAGTCGAGCGGCGGCCGCCAGCGGGTGAAGTCGCGCCGGTAGAGCCAGGCCGCGACGGCCGCCGCCCCGCCGAGCACGCCCGCGCCGGCGACCCGCAGGGGCTCGATCCATTCCTCGCCGTCGGACCATACGCCCCGGCGCCGGTCGCGTTCGGCGCTCGCCTTCCTGGCGACGCCGATGTGGCCGGGCAGCTCGCGGGCCACCTCGCGGCGCCCGGCCTCGTCCACGGCCAGCACCGCGTCCGCGACCCGGGCCGGATCGCCGGCGGTGATGGCCGCGCGCACGCCCGGCCAGGCCTCGCTCACGGGGGGATGTGTCGTCATGCCGCACACCGTAGAGATCGACTCCGACAGAACCGGGCCTCACCTCCCTGGCCCCAGGGCCGGCCCCGCTTTTCGCATCTCCGTTTTCGGATCTGTGGCCGATCCTCTGGACCACCCGCCGCACGTGTCCCCCTCGGGAGGACGGCCGGGTCGTCGGCGACGACCGGCAGGATCCCGATCGCGGCGGGCCCGGCCGGATGGTCACGGTTACGCTCCTTCAGAGGCTGCGGGCGGTGATGTCACCGTGGGAGGTGGTGGCGCGGATGTCGAGCTCGGTGGTGCCGTTGTTCTTGAGGGCGTTGCTGACGCGGCCGTAGCCGGTGCCGGCGTCCAGGGCGGCCGAGACGCCGGTGGCGGCGGTGACCGAGATGTCGCCGGACTGGGTACTGAGCACGACCGTGCCGCGCACGGCCTCGGTGATCCGGATGTCGCCCCTCGCGGTGCTGATCTCCGCGGGGCCGTTGAGCCGGCCGATCTCGACGTCGCCGTCCATCGCGGTGAGGCGGACGCTCGCGGCCTCATCGATCTTGATCTGGCGGTACGCGCCCTCGAAGGCGACGTCTCCGAGGCGTCCGACGCCGCGGAGCTCGGCGCCGGAGGTCTTGGCCTCGACGCGGGAGCCGGCGGGCAGCTGGACGGTGATCTCCAGGGACCCGGTGGGGCCGAGGAGCCGGTTGCCGAGAGCCGCGGTCGTGATCCGCAGGACGCCGTCGGCGTAGGTGACGGCGGTCTGCTCGGCGGTCTTGGTGTCGCGGCTCCTGGAGGGGTCGGCGGGCAGGATCTCGACGGTGGTGTCGGCGCGGTCCGCGGCGATGAACTGGATGCGTCCGGCGGGGATGTCCAGGACGGCGGAGATCGGGGTGGGGGTGTCGAACTTCTGCATCGTGCTCTCCCGTGCTCACCTGCTGTTTCTGATACCGGAAACGCTACGTTGCCTTTCAGGATATGACAACAGTTTTGTTGCACTCTCTGGACATTCATACAGGTGAAAGCCTATAAAGTGTTGCAACGACCTAGAAGATAAAGCAACGACAAGCACTCTTATTGTTGCAATGAGCCAGAAGTGAACGCTATGGTGAGGGCGGGAACCACCACGAAGGATCACCAAGGAGATCGCGATGCCCGGAGGCAGGCTCACCCAGCAGGACCGTCGGCAGATCGCGCTGGGGCTGGCCGACAACCTCCCCTATGCCGAGATCGCCCGACGCCTCGACCGCCCGACCTCGACGATCACGCGTGAGGTGACGCGCAACGGCGGCCCCACCGCCTACCGCGCCGACCTGGCCCACCGCGCCACCGAACGCCGCGCCAACCGGCGCAGGACCGCCTCCTCCCCGGGGCCGGAGTCGACCCCCCAGCCACACGGACGCGACGCCGAGGCCGTGGCCGAGTACGAGGAGACGTTCACCACCGTCCTCATGGCCTCAGGTCTGACCAAGATGACGGCCCGGGTGCTGACCTGCCTGTTCACCACCGACGCGGGCAGCCTCACCGCGTCCCAGCTCGCCCGGCGCCTCCAGGTCAGCCCCGCGTCCATCTCCAAGGCGATCACCTTCCTGGAGAGTCAGAGCCTCGTGCGCCGGGAGCGCGACGAACGCCGCCGCGACCGCTACGTCGTCGACGACGAACTCTTCTACCAGGCGACGATCGCCAGCGCCCGGGCCAACGACCAACTCGTCGAAACCGCACGCCAGGGCGTCGCCGTCCTCGGCCCCCGCACCCCCGCCGCCAACCGCCTGGAGAACATCGCCCGCTTCCTCGACTTCATCAGCGAAAGCATCACCCGCGCCGCCGAACAGGCCCGCGAGGTTCTCCACACCAAACCCGAAGGAACCCCGAACGACACCGCTCGGCCAGGTCCGGACCACGGATAGGCGGCCGTGCACCACCCGGGCCCCGCCGCCGAGGCGGACCGGCCGCTCGGCCTGGCCGTGGTGGGAGCCGGCCCCCTCAGGGGTGAGCGGAGTCGTCAGGGCTGGAAGCGGTACCCCATGCCGGGCTCGGTGAGCAGGTGGACCGGGCGGGCCGGGTCCCGTTCCAGTTTCTTGCGCATCTGGGCCATGTACTGGCGCAGGTAGTGGGTCTCCTTGAGGTAATTGGAACCCCAGACCTCCGTCAGCAGCCGCCGCTGGGTGATGAGCTTGCCGGGGTTGCGGACCAGGATCTCCAGCAGGTGCCACTCGGTGGGCGTCAGCCGTACGCCGCCGGAGACGGTCTTGTCGGCCAGGTCCACGACGCGGTCGCCGACGTGGATCTGGGCGAGTTCCGCGTCGTGCAACGCGCTGCGCCGGGAGACGGCCCGGATGCGGGCGAGGAGCTCGTCGATGCCGAACGGCTTGGTGACGTAGTCGTCGGCTCCGGCGTCCAGCGCGTCGACCTTGTCGGACCCTCCGGTACGGCCGGAGAGCACGATGATCGGGACGGTGGTCCAGCCGCGCAGGCCGTGGATGACCTCGATCCCGTCGAGGTCGGGCAGGCCGAGGTCGAGCACGACCAGGTCGGGGTGCCGGTCGGCGGCCTGCCGCAGGGCCCCGCCGCCGTCGGGGGCCACGGCCACGTCGTAGTGGCGCGCGGCGAGGTTGATGCGCAGGGCGCGCAGGAGCTGGGGCTCGTCGTCGACGACGAGGACGCGGGTCACGGTCGTTCCGCCGCATCGGCCTGGCCGCGCGCCCGCGCGCGGGAGGAAACGGGAAGTGTCAGGATCATGGTGAGGCCACCCCCTGGTGTCTCGTCCGGTAGCAGGGTGCCGGCCATCGCCTCGGCGAGCCCCCGGGAGAGAGCGAGGCCCAGGCCGACGCCGGTGTGGTTGTCGCGGTCGCCGAGCCGCTGGAAGGGCATGAAGACCCGGTCGTAGGCGTCGGGCGGGATGCCCGTGCCGCGGTCGACGACGCGGATCTCCACGTGGTCGCCGTACTCGCCGGCCATGACGAGGACCTTCCGGTCCTCGGGGCTGTAGCGGACGGCGTTGGACATCAGGTTGACCAGGATCCGTTCCAGCAGCGCCTGGTCGGCGACGACCTCGGGCAGCTCGGCGGGGAGGTCCGTCTCGATCCGCGACGACAGGGGGCCGAGGTCGTCGACGGCGCGCGGCACGATCTCCTCGAGCGCGGTCGGCTCCAGCCTCAGCCCGAGCACCCCGGCCTGCAGGCGGCTCATGTCGAGCAGGTTGACGACCAGGCGGTCCAGCTTGGCCAGGGACTCGTCGGCCGTGGCGAGCAGTTCCTCCCTGTCGTCCGGCGACCAGTCGATGCCGGTGTTGCGCAGGCTCTCCACGGCGGCCCTGGCCGAGGCGAGCGGGGTGCGCAGGTCGTGGCTGACCGCGGCGAGCAGCGCGGTGCGCATCCTGTCGGCCTCGGCCAGCGGCCTGGCCCGCTCCGCCTCCGCCGCCAGCCGGTCCTGGCGCAGCGCCACCGCCGCCTCGGCGGCGAACGCCTCCAGCACCCGCCGGTCGGAGGCCTCCAGCAGCCTGCCCCGGATGGCCAGGACGAGCCGCTCGCCGATGGCCACGTCGGTCTCCGCGCCCCCCGGGCAGGTGCAGGGCGCCTCACCGGCGGTGGCCACGATCCGCCACGCCTCGGGGTCGGACTGGTCGTCGAAACCCGGCTCGCCGGTGCGTTCCAGCAGGGTGACCGAGGCGAGCCCGAAGGTCTCCCGCAGCCGGGCGAGCAGCGAGGCGAGCGCGTGCTCGCCGCGGAGCACGTGCCCGGCCAGGGTGGAGAGGACCTCGGCGTCGGCGCGGGCGCGGGCCGCCTCCCGGGTACGGCGGGCGGCGACGTCCACGACCGCGCTCACCATGACGGCCACCAGCACGTAGACGCTCAGCGCGAACAGGTTCTCCGGGTCGGCGATGGTGAAGCGGTCGACCGGCGCGGTGAAGAAGTAGTTGAGCAGCAGGAAGCCGAGCACGGCGGCGGTGACGGCCGGCCACATTCCTCCCGCCAGGGCGACCACCACCACCATGAGCAGGAAGAGCAGGATGTTGCTCGGCAGGTTCACGTCGCCGCGGAAGGGGTGCAGCGCCAGCGTCAGCAGCGGCAGCCCGAGGACCGCGAGGAGCCAGCCCGCCACCCGGCGGGTGCGGGTCAGCGCGGCCCGCGACGGGGCACGGCCCCGCCCCCGCTTCACCTCGTCGTGGGTGATCATGTGGACGTCGATGGAGCCGGACCGCGCGGTCGTGGTCACCCCGACCCCCCGGGAGAGGATCTGGGCGAACCGGCCGCGCCGGGAGGCCCCCAGCACCAGCTGGGTGGCGTTGACGCCGCGCGCGAAGTCGAGCAGGGCGCCCGGGACGTCGTCGCCGACGACCTGGTGGTAGGTGCCGCCCAGGTCCTCCACCAGCGTGCGCTGGCGGGCCGTGCTCGCCGGATCGGCCCCGGCCAGGCCGTCGGCGCGCGTGACGTGCACGGCCAGCAGGTCGGCCCCCTTGCTCCTGCCCGCGATCCTGGCGGCCCGCCGCACCAGCGTGTCGCCTTCCGGTCCGCCGGTCAGCGCGACCACGACGCGCTCGCGCGCCTCCCAGGTGCCGGCGATGCCGTGCTCGGCGCGGTAGCGGCCGAGCTGGTCGTCGACCTTGCCCGCCACCCACAGCAGCGCCAGCTCGCGCAGCGCGGTCAGGTTGCCGACCCTGAAGTAGTTCGACAGCGCCGCGTCGACCTTCTCCGGCGCGTACACGTTGCCGTGCGCCAGCCGTCGCCGCAGCCCCTCCGGGGCCATGTCCACCAGCTCCACCTGGTCGGCGCGGCGCACCACCTCGTCGGGCACCGTCTCGCGCTGGAGCACCCCGGTGATCTCCTCGACCACGTCGTTGAGCGACTCCAGGTGCTGGATGTTGACGGTGGAGACGACGTCGATGCCCGCGTCGAGGATCTCCTCGATGTCCTGCCAGCGCTTGGCGTTGCGCGAGCCCGGCACGTTGGTGTGGGCCAGCTCGTCGACCAGGGCGACCGCGGGCCTCCTGGCGATGACGGCGTCCACGTCGAGCTCGGTGAACACGCTCCCCCGGTGGACCATGCTCGCGCGCGGGACGACCTCCATGCCGTCGAGGAGTTCCGCGGTGCGAGGGCGGCCGTGGGTCTCGACGAGCGCCACGACGACGTCGGTGCCTCGCGCGAGACGGCGGCGGCCCTCGCAGAGCATCGTGTACGTCTTGCCGACACCCGGCGCGGCTCCGAGATAGACGCGCAATCGCCCTCGCCCCCCGTTCATCGGTCGAGGGCCAGGTTGAGTTCGAGGACGTTCACCGCCGGTTCTCCCATGAAGCCGAGGGAGCGGCCGGTGGTGTTCGCCGCGATCAGCCGCCTCACCCTCTCCACGGGCATGCCGCGCTCCCTGGCGACGCGCGCCGCCTGGAGGCCGGCGTACGCGACGGAGATGTCCGGGTCGAGGCCGGAGCCACTGGCGGTGACCGCGTCGGCGGGCACCACGGCTTCGGCCGTGCCCCGGACCGGGACGGTGCGCCCGGCCGCGTAGTCCTCGCCCGGCCTGCCGCACTCGACCTTCACGCCGCGGTACTCGGCGACGAACGGGACCGCGGGACAGGCCTGGTTGACGCTGACGGCCCTGGTGGGGGTGCCGGCGGCGGGGAAGACCTTCAGCACGGCGCCGACCCCGTCGGGCGTGCAGTACGGCCGGGCGCCGCTCACCCCCTCCAGCTCCCCGACGGCCCTGGAACGGGCGCAGACCTGGGTGAGCAGGCTCTGCCTCCCCTCGGGTCCCGGGGTGTCCACGACGTCCTCGGGCCCGAGGTTGCTCGCGGCGGTGGAGAGCATGTCGTAGCCGTCGCCGGCCGCCGACGGCCGGCTCTGGAAGTACCTGCCGACCGGCCTGCCGTCGGCGTCGGTGAAGCTCTGGCCGACGATCGCGCTGCCCACGTCCTTCCCGTCCTTCTGGACGAGGGAGCCGTTGGCGCCGCCGCCGAACACGGCCTGGGCGACGCCGGTGATCACCAGCGGGTAGAGGGCCCCGGTGACCAGGGTGAGGACGAGCAGCGCGCGGAGCGCGGCGAGATGCCGGCGGATCCAGCTGGGCAGGCGTTCCATTTAAGACATCCCCGGAAGGAACTGGATGAGAAGGTCGATCAACTTGATGCCGACGAAGGGCACGACGATGCCGCCCAGACCGTAGACGTAGAGGTTGCGGCTGAGCAGTTTCGAGGCGCTGGAGGGGCGGTAGCGCACGCCGCGCAGGGCGAGCGGGATCAGCGCGACGATGACGACCGCGTTGAAGACGACCGCGGACAGGATCGCCGACTGCGGGCTGGACAGGCGCATCACGTTCAGCGCGTCCAGGCCCGGGTAGACCGCCGCGAACATCGCGGGAATGATCGCGAAGTACTTGGCGACGTCGTTCGCGATGGAGAAGGTCGTCAGCGCGCCGCGGGTGATGAGCAGCTGCTTGCCGATCTCGACGATCTCGATGAGCTTGGTCGGGTTGGAGTCGAGGTCGACCATGTTGCCGGCCTCCTTGGCGGCCGAGGTGCCGGTGTTCATCGCCACCCCGACGTCGGCCTGCGCGAGCGCGGGCGCGTCGTTGGTGCCGTCACCGGTCATCGCGACCAGCCTGCCGCCCTCCTGCTCCGATTTGATCAGGGCGAGCTTGTCCTCGGGCGTGGCCTCGGCGAGGAAGTCGTCCACGCCCGCCTCGTCGGCGATGGCCTTGGCCGTCAGCGGGTTGTCGCCCGTGATCATGACGGTGCGGATGCCCATCCTGCGCATCTCGTCGAAGCGCTCGCGCATGCCCTGCTTGACGACGTCCTTGAGGTGGACGACCCCCAGGACGCGCGCCTTCCCTTCGACGACCTCCCCGACGACCAGCGGGGTGCCGCCGGAGCCGGAGACGGCGTCGACGATGCTCCCCACCTCCTCGGTGGGGTGGCCGCCGTGCTCACGCACCCACTTCATCACCGCGGTGGCGGCGCCCTTGCGGACCTGGCGGCCGTCGAGGTCGACGCCGCTCATCCGGGTCTGCGCGGTGAAACCGATCCACTCGGCGTGGGCGAGCTCGCCGGGCTCGCGCTCCCTGAGGCCGTACGCCTGCTTGGCGTGGACCACGATGGAGCGGCCCTCGGGGGTCTCGTCGGCGAGGCTGGCCAGCTGCGCGGCCGTCGCCAGCTCGTCGGCGGGGACGCCGGGCGCGGTGAGGAACTCCGACGCCTGCCGGTTGCCCAGCGTGATGGTGCCGGTCTTGTCCAGCAGCAGGGTGTTGACATCTCCGGCGGCCTCGACCGCGCGCCCGCTCATCGCCAGGACGTTGCGCTGGACGAGGCGGTCCATGCCCGCGATGCCGATCGCCGACAGCAGCGCCCCGATGGTGGTCGGGATGAGGCAGACCAGCAGCGCGACCAGCACGACGCCGGTGACGCCGTCCCCGGTCAGGGCGAGCGAGTCCGGCACGCCGGGGTTCTGGGCCTTGGCGTAGATCGCCAGCGGCTGCATGGTCGCGGTGGCGACCAGGAAGATGATCGTCAGAGCGGCCAGCAGGATGTTGAGGGCGATCTCGTTGGGCGTCTTCTGCCGGTCGGCGCCCTCGACCAGGGCGATCATCCGGTCGATGAAGCTCTCGCCGGGCCGCTGGGTGATCTCGACGACGATCCGGTCGCTCAGCACCTTGGTGCCGCCGGTCACCGCCGACCTGTCGCCGCCCGACTCGCGGATGACCGGGGCGGACTCGCCGGTGATGGCCGACTCGTCCACCGAGGCGATGCCCTCGACCACGTCGCCGTCACCGGGGATGATCTCCCCGGCCTCCACGACGACGAAGTCGCCGCGCAGCAGTTCGGGGGCTCCGACGACGTCCCACTCGGTGGAGCCGCGCCCGCGCAGCCGCCGCGCCGTGGTGTCGCGCTTGGCGGCGCGCAGCGTGGCCGCCTGGGCCTTGCCGCGCCCCTCGGCGACGGCCTCGGCCAGGTTGGCGAAGATCACCGTCAGCCAGAGCCACACCACGGTGGCCCAGGCGAAGAACGACGGGGTGAGCACGGCGAGCACCGTGGTGAGGACCGCGCCGATCTCGACGATCAGCATCACCGGGTTGCGCCAGAGCGTGGCCGGGTCGAGCTTCCTGACCGCCTCGGGCAGCGAGGTGACCAGCTGCCGGGGATCGAGGAGGCCGCCGCCCACCTTTCCGTCCTGCTTTCCGTCCTGCTTGCCGTCCTTCTCCCCGTCCCTGGAGGCGGGGGTACGGCCCGGCGCCTCGGGCGTCTGGGTGGGCATCACTGGATTCCTTCCGCGAGCGGGCCGAGCGCCAGGGCGGGCAGGAAGGTCAGCGCGACGAGGATCACCGTCACGCCGACGACCATGCCGACGAACTGCGGGCGGTGCGTGGGCAGCGTGCCCGCCGAGACGGGCACCGGCGCCTGCCTGGCCAGGGACCCGGCCAGGGCGAGGACGAAGACGATCGGCAGGAACCGGCCGAAGGCCATGCACAGGCCGAGGGCCACGTCGTACCACGGCGTGTTGACGGTGATGCCGCCGAACGCGGAGCCGTTGTTGTTGGACGCGCTGGTGAAGGCGTACAGCACCTCGGAGAAGCCGTGCGGGCCGCTGTTGAGCATGCTCGCCCGCTGCTCGGCCGAGCCCATCGCCAGCGCCGTGCCGGTCAGCACGAGCAGCGGCGTGACCAGGAAGTACATCGCGGCGAACTTGATCTCGCGGGAGCCGATCCGCTTGCCCAGGTACTCGGGGGTGCGGCCGACCATGAGCCCGGCCACGAAGACCGTGATCACGGCGAGGACGAGCATGCCGTACAGGCCCGCGCCCGCGCCGCCGGGGGCGACCTCGCCGAGCATCATGTTGAACATCGTGAGCATGCCGCCGAGCGCGGTGAACGAGTCGTGGAAGGAGTTGACCGCCCCGGTGGAGGTGAGCGTGGTGGCGGCGGCGAAGGTGCCGGAGTTGGGCACGCCGAAGCGCACGTCCTTGCCCTCCATCGCCGCGCCGACCGCCTGCGGGACCGTGCCGCCGTGGGCGATCTCCAGCCCGGTCAGCAGCGCGACGCTCGCCAGCGCGAGGGTTCCCATGATCGCGACGATCGCGTAGCCCTGCCGGACGTCGCCGACCATGCGGCCGAACGTGCGGGGCAGCGCGAACGGGATCAGGAAGATCGCGAAGATCTCGACCCAGTTGGTCCAGGCGGTGGCGTTCTCGAACGGGTGGGCCGAGTTGGTGTTGTAGAACCCGCCGCCGTTGTTGCCCAGCTCCTTGATGATCTCCTGGCTCGCCACCGGGCCGCCGGTGATCGCCTGGGTGCCGCCGGTCAGGGTGGTCACCTCGTGCGGGGAGGCGAAGTTCTGGACCAGACCGCCCGCGAGCAGCACGACCGCGCCGACGACGGCGAGCGGCAGCAGGATACGGACGACGCCGCGGACCAGGTCCACCCAGAAGTTGCCGAGCTCGTCGGTCTTCCTGCGGGCGAAGCCGCGGACCAGCGCGATCGCCACCGCCATGCCCACCGCGGCGGACACGAAGTTCTGCACCGCCAGGCCGGACATCTGAACCAGGTGGCCCATGGTCGACTCGCCCGAGTACGCCTGCCAGTTGGTGTTGGTGACGAAGCTGACGGCGGTGTTCCAGGCGACGTGGTCGGGCACCGGGGCGAAGCCCAGCGACAGGAACAGCCTGTCCTGCAGCCGCTGCAGCCCGTACAGGAACAGGACGGAGATCGCCGAGAAGGCCAGCAGGGCGCGGGCGTAGACGCTCCAGCGCTGCTCGGCGTCCGGCTGGACGCCGACGAGCCGGTAGATCACCCGCTCGACGGCGAGATGCTTCGTACCGGTGTAAACGCGGTACATGTGGTCGCCCAGCGGCCGGTGGACCAGCGCGAGGGCGACGACGAGGGATCCGACGAACAGGATCCCGGCCGTGGTCGAGGACATCAGAAGCGCTCCCTCATCAGAAACGCTCCGGGAAGAGCAGTGCCGCGACCATGAAGATCACCAGGCCGGCGACCACCACCAGGCCGACGGCGTTGACGGCGCTCACAACCGTTCCACCGCCCTGACGACCAGCCCGAGGATCACGAAAACCGCGACCGTCAGGGCGACGAAGATGACGTCTGCCATCCCCACTCCTCGAATCCGGGGTTCACTCGCCACCGCCCGACGGGCGGGGCATACGTAAGGAAACCGCCGTTTTTCGCCCTTACTGCGCGTCTTGACGGATCCCATACGCCCCGGCCCCGAGGCTTGACGCCTCCCCTACGCGAGCCCCGGACGACCCCGGGCCGGTTCCCGTCCGGCCATGCGGCGGCCGGACGGGAGCCGGCCCGGGGCGCGAGCGGTCACGACGCCGGCGCGGTGGTGTCGGCCCGGCGCGGCTTCACGCAGCGCGGCTCGGCCCGGCGTGGCTCGACCCGGTCGGCGAGGCGGCGCAGGGCCACCGCGGTCAGCCGGCGCATCGCGGCGCCGCGCCGCCGCCTCGGGCGCTCGGGCACCACGGGCGCGTTCGGACGGGCGGACAGCACGTGACGTCTGGTCGCCTTGTCAGCCAAGATCATCGCGACTGGATCGAACATCGGACACTCCCTTCGGACGGGACCGACTTCGGATGAGGCCGGCTCCGGATGGGGTCGGCTCCGGATGGGGCCGGCCGAGACCCGAACGATGAGCTCGGCGGACAGAACGGCCAGGCACCGCGCGAGACCGGCCGGCGAGATCGCGCGGGAACCGGCCGGCCGGGCACCGGTCCTCACCGCAACCGGCCGGGCACCGGCCCTCACTCCAACTACTCCAACCGGTCCCGCAGGGCGGCCAGCGGACCGTCCCAGTCGCGGGCGAGCACGGCCAGGAACTGCTGTGCCACCTTCATCGGCGCGGAGTCCACCCGGTAACGGACCCGGCGCCGCTCCCCCGGCTCGGCCACCACCAGCCCTGCCTCGGCCAGCAGGGCGAGATGCTTGGCGATGGCCTGGCGGGTGATCGGCAGCCGGGCGGCCAGATCCGTCGCGGTGGCCGGCCCCCCGGCCGCGAGCGCGGCGAGGATCCCCCGCCGGCTCGGATCGGCCAGGGCGGTGAAGACCTCCTGCGCCACCGCCTCCAGGTCAGGCATGTCCGTCGAGGTACGCGACCAGCTCACCCAGCTCGTTCGTCCAGCCCCCGGTGTTGCCCGAGTAGGCCGCCTTGTGGGCTTCGGCGTCCGCCAGCTGCGCGAACCCGCTCTCGACCATGGTCAGCGTGGTGCCGTCGCCGGCGGGCTCCAGCGTGAACTCCACGTAGGTGCGTCGCGGATCGCCGTCGGGAAGGCCGGCGACCGGCCAGGTGTAGCCGAAGACGCGCGGCGGCTCGAGGCGCTCGATGGTGAGGGTGGCGGTGTCGCCGCTGTCCCAGCTGAGCTTGGCCTGGCCACCGACGCGCAGGTCGACCTCGGCGCGGTGCCCGAACCAGGTGCCCAGGCCCTCGGCGGTGGTCAGCGCCGCCCAGACCCGCTCCGGCGGGTGGGCCAGCTGGACCGTGCGCTCGATCCGGTCGGGGAATGTCATGTCCGCCTCCTTGTAGCAACCAGTTGGTTGCTACTCAACTTATAGCAATCGACTGGTTGCGTCAATCCACGGTTCCGCCGAACCCCGCACGGTGGCCGCCGGGGCGATCGGGAGAAGGCGCCGCCGCGGAGGGCGGCGGCGCCTTGCGTGCGGTCGGAGATCGTCCGGCGCGCGCCCGCCACATGGGCCGTGCCCGGCCTGCGGAGGGGCTCCTAGCCGGTGGCCTCGGCGAACCCGTACGCGCCCGGGTCGGCCGGCAGCACCACCCGGCCGGCTTCGACGTCGTATCCGAGCACAGGATGACCGTGATCACCTTCGGGGGTCGTCGACACCGGCTTCCCGAGGCTCCTCCCGATCGCGATGAGGAGGTCGAGCAGAACGTCCAGCCGCTCCTGGCCCTGCGGTTCCCTCAGGCCGACGTCGAAGTCGATGCACTCGGCGCCGTAGGCACGAAAGATCGCCAGAACCCCGGGGGCCGGCCAGACCCCCAGGACCGCGCCCCCGCTCCCTCCGCGATCATCTCGGCCCTCTCCTTCGATCTTCACCTGGGCGGGATCCAAGAACAAGACTGTTCGTGTCCGCTCGATTTCGTGAGACTGCCAGGTATGACTCCTCTGGACGAACACGACTCCGCCGATCGTGTTCATCGGCTGGCGCATGTCCGCTGGATCGCCGGGGGCACCGGCGCCGGCAAGAGCACGCTCGCCCGGATCCTGTCCGAACGGCACGACGTCCTCGTGTATGACGGCGATCTGGCCGAACGCCGCTACGTCCGGCGATGCACTCCGCAGCGACAGCCCCGCCTGTGGGCGTTGTCGCGAACGCCCCTGGAACGCAGATGGGCGGACCGCACACCCGAGGAGGCCTTCCGGTCCATGCCCAGCCTGCACGGCGAGACGTTCGGATTCGTCGTCGAAGACCTGCTCACCTTGCCCGCCGACCGTCCCGTGCTCGTCGACGACTTCCGCACCCTGCCCGCGCACGTCGCGCCGTTGCTGGCCTGGCGTGGGCAAGCCGTGTTCCTGCTGCCCACACCCGGGTTCCGCGGCCACGCGCTGGGCACCCGGTTCGCCGACCCCGACCGGGCACGGGCCAACTGGGGAAACAGCGATCACGTCAGCGCGCTGGCGAAGCGGCTGGCCCGTGACAAGCTCTGGGACGAGGAGGTACGGCGCCAGGCCGGCAGGCTGGGCCTGCCGGTCCTGGAGGTCGACGGCTCCCGGGACGCCGCCCGGCTGGCCGGCGAGCTGGCCGCGATGTTCCTGCTGACCGGGAACCGGTCGCACACGCCCGGCAGGACTCCGGGGAACCACCCGGACGGGCGATTCCGAACCGAGCCGGACGGATTCGAGGCCGGACCCCGGTAGGCGACCGGCGGGGCGACGGCGATGGCTCGCGGATCGGATCCCGCCCTCCGATCAATCTCGCAGGGCGAGCAGTGCCTCCCGTGCCGCGGCGAGCGCCTCCTCCTCGGAGGCTCCGGCGTGCAGGGCGGCCCTGGCGAACTCCTCGGCCGCCGCCGCGAGCCGGAGGCGGAACTGGTCGGCCGTGCCGGTGATGACGGCCGCCCGACCGCGGCGTAGCTCGACCAGCCCCTCGTCGCGCAGCTGCTGGTAACCCCGCAGAACGGTGTGCAGGTTGATGCCGAGGGCGGCGGCCACGTTGCGCGCCGAGGGGAGCCGGTCTCCGGGGGCGGCCATGCCGTTGGCCAGCGCCGCGCGTACCGAGCCCGCCACCTGGTCGGCGAGCGACTGCGCCGAGGAGGGGTCAACCGTGATCAGCACTACGCCGTCCCCGTCCGTCGTTCTCTGCTCAGCCATCCGTTGACCAGCGCGGCCGCCGTCTCCGCTTCGCGCGTGGAGTAGACGAACCAGCGGTCGTCACTGAGCGACAGGGCGAGCACCGGCCCCTTCCCGCCGACCACGCCCCAGCCCGCCTTCCCGTCGTCCAGCCTGTACCGCCCGGGGGGTGCCTCACTCCTGACCGTGGCGAATCGCACCATCTCGTACGGCAGCGTCCGGCGCACGGTGGGCAGCCAGGGAAGCTCCACCGTGACCCCCGAGCCGTCGATCTGCAGGCGGGTGTGCGCCTGCGCCGCCTCGAAGACCGTCCACAGTGTCAGCAGCACCGCGCCCTGCCACGCGCCGGTGGCGGTGGATACGGCCCACACGGTGACCGCGGCCAGCACCGCGGCGAACAGCAGCCTGCGCGCCGACCAGGCGGAGGTCACGAACATGGCACGCTGCACCGGGCCGAGCTCCATGGTGGGTGCGTTCGGCGGCGGCGCGGCGGCGACCACGGGCGCCGACGGCATCGGACCCGCCGCCACCCAGCCCAGGGCGAGCGCCCCCACAGTGGCGGCGATCTCCACGGCCAGGTGCCAGGCAGGCCGGGCCGCGGCGTCCGGGGTGTCGGCCAGCCTCAGCAGCCACAGCGCGCCGACCAGCGGAACGGCCACGCCGATGTAGCAGCTGAACATCACCAGAGCCCGCTGGACCCGAGGTAAGCGCCAGTAGGACAGGAACGAGGTGACGGCCAGCACTTCGAACCACATCACCATCCCCCAGAGGGGCTGCGAGGTCCAGTCCTGCCAGGTGGCCGTGCGCTTGGTGTCGATGCCCCAGTTCTGGATGTACACGCGGTCGGGAAGGAACTCGCCGTACAGGGTTACCAGGGTCATCGGTACGACCAGGAGGAGCAGCGGGCCGGCGATCGTCAGGATCAGGCGACGGAGCCTGCCCTGCGCGGCGTGATCGGGGTGATCGGGGCGATCCCGCAACGCGGGAGACAGAGGAACGAACATGACACAACCTCCAACTGTTTGAGTTCGACTATAACACTGCAAACAGTCTTTGGAGGGGGACAAACCGAGGCGCTGCGGGCGTACGAGGGCGTACGGGGGCGTACGGGGGCGTCGTCACACCGCTCCGCGACGAGCCGGGCATGAATCCCGGCGGCGGGCCGCATCGCCCGCACCAGGCCGTCCTCTCCAACGCCTCAGAGCCGGCCTTCCCCTCCCGTACGGCCGGCCCCTTCGGCCTTTCCCCACCGGCCGGCCCTTCGTCCCTCCAGCGGTGATCTGGACGGTAACGCCCTCATCACACAACCGAGGTACGGCATGGGCGCAATGATCATGCTGACGGGAGTCGCGGGAAGGCGTCTTACCGCAGATCAAGCGCCACATCGAAGCGGGAGGCCGCACCGGGACCCGCGGCCTCAATCCTCCTATTGCGCGAATCTGAGAAAAATACTCGCCAAGCTGTCCGCTCGCTCCTCGGAAAGCTTTCTCGATATGCGCTTCTTATCGACCAGAAGCTGCTTCTGACCTCCCCGAACGAGATCGAACATTCCCTCCAGAACTATCTCCGCACGGCTCTTGTACTCATCCTCCGGCCACCCCTGAACCTCTGCCCAGGCTTGTGACAGGGCAGCTTCTCCGTCTTGGACGACGAAGTGCTTCCCCCCGACAGGGAAGCGTTGCAAATTCAGATCCACCCCTCCCCTGAAACTCACGTGCTTCAGATCCGCTCCAGAGAAATCATTGTCCCTGAATTCATTCGACGTTCTCCCCAGGTCTTCGTCCACCTGGTTCGGCCTGGCCGAGAAGATGACCGACTCGAGCTTTCCACTGAATACGCATCCGATCAACTGAGAGTCCGTGAAGCGATAATCCGAGATTTTCACCTCAAGGAAAGAGCAGTCGACGAAATCCGCCCTGCCGGCCCCTCCTCCGCTTACGGACATGCGGTCGAAAGTGCATCCGATGTATTTGGTGGGTCTCTTTCCACTGCCGAAGGTCGGCCACGAAGCAGGCTTCAAACCGTTGAAATTGCATTTCACGAACACACTGCCCACCCCGACATCGAAATACCCTGGGCCGATGCCCGAGAAATCGGCGTTCTCGATGTGGACTCCGTGCAGGACGAACTCGTCTTCCGTACGCCAGGACGAGACATCCACGTTCCACGACCCCCTCGGATGGTTGCGGCCGGCGGCCTGCCGTTCTTCAAGGGTGGCAGGCCGCCGACACACTCCGCAAGCGACGGTGTTCCGCTCAGCGACCGCTTCGTCCCCCACTTCCCGCTGTCGCGGCGACGACCTTGTTTCCAGGGAACTTGTTCAGAAAAACGTATCCCGCCCTCAGGTAAAGCCCGTCCTTGCCCGGCTTTTGCCTGGAGTAACCACTGACGGACTCAGTTCGATATAGAAGCTGGTTTTGATGTGCCGGAAATCGGAATTTTCGCTGGGGTCGCACACTCCCGGCCGGACTCCGGCGAACCGGTCTCCGGGAGCAGCCGTGTCGGGGGAGCCTCACTTCTGACTGCACGGGTCGACGACGGTGGCAGGTCCGATCCGATGCCCAAGAGCGCCGTGCCCGTCGCGTGCCCGTCGCGTGCCCGTCAGAAGGGTGATCGAGGGGAACTCACGGATACTCGAGGCACTCCCTCACAGGTCAGCGTCTTCCCAGCCCGGCGACCGGACGCATGGGATATTCCCCGGACCGGCAGCGCGGGTTCGACTCCCGCCACCCGCTCCGGCGCTCGCCGGCACTCACCAGCAACGGACATCCCAGCCTCCGCCGTCGTGACCGTTGTCCTGAATCTCGACGATGATTCGCTGACGCCCACCGTCTTCCAAAGGGGAAGGCTGTGACCGGGACAGCGTCCACACATTGATCTCAAGCGGCCCGTTCCCCCCAACAGGTTCGATCTTCGCTGCCCGGTAGTGCTTCAGCGTCTCCTCTGCCGACATATATGTGTGAAGATCGAAACGGACCCGATAGCCGCACGCGTCCTTGTGGCCGCCACCGGGCATCACCACGCCCTGACTCTCGTAATCGCCGAAGTCGGTCCCCGGCGGGAGGGGGTGGCTCAGAATCCGGTCCGCGAGACCGTCAAGCAGATGATCGTGAAACCACGCGGGCGCCATGGTGAGCGCGTAGAGCAGAAGAATCGGCGCGAAAACGCTCACCATACGGCGAATCCACCGCCGTCGCCGGCTCGGCGATGGACGACGGGTCTCGTCGTGCAACTCTTCTGGCGAGGTAGCCGACACGGCCACCATCCTCCTATGGACACGATCACCGGTCTACCGTCGCCTGCGTACCGTCCTGCGGGAATCGGCGCGCGGGAGGGATCGTTTCCGGAAAGCGTTCAAGATTGATTCAACGCGGCTTTTCAGGTTCACACGGGCCGCGCCCTAAATGCTTTGCCCGCGGATGGCGCGCGCTGGGATGCTCGACCGAACCGGCACGGAGAGGAAACCGTAAAAATGGCCGTCACCGCATCCGACAAGCCGTCCGAGTCCGAGCCGGAGGTCCGCACGGCGGCCGGCGTCCTGCGCGGCGGCCGGGAGGCGGGCCTGGCGGTCTTCCGCGGCGTCCCGTTCGCCGAGCCGCCGGTCGGCCCCCTGCGTTTCGCCGCGCCGCAGCCGGTGCGCGGCTGGGACGGTGTGCGCCCGGCGCTCGCGTACGGTCCGCCTCCCCCGCAGTCCGGCGTGCTCGGGGTGTCCCGGGACACCACCGGCGACGACTGGCTGACGCTCAACGTCTGGACACCGGAACCGGATCCGGAGGCGGGGCTCCCGGTGATGGTGTGGATCCCCGGCGGCGGTTACGCCATGGGCGACTCCAGCCTCCCGGAATACGACGCCGGGCACCTGGCCGGGAGCGGAACCGTGGTCGTGACCCTCAACTACCGTCTCGGTGTCGAGGGGTTCGCGCAGATCGGCGGAGCCCCGGCCAACCGGGGACTGCTCGACCAGGTCGCGGCCCTGCGGTGGGTGCGCGACAACATCCGGGTGTTCGGCGGCGATCCGGACCGGGTCACGGTCTTCGGCCAGTCGGCGGGCGGCGGATCGGTCGCCGCGCTGCTCGCCATGCCGCGCGCCGCCGGGCTCTTCCACCGGGCGGTCGCGCAGAGCGTGCCGGGGACGTTCTTCTCCCCCGAGCTGGCCGCGGACATCGCCGCCGCCTGCGCCGCCGAGCTGGGGGTACGGCCCACGGTGTCCGGCCTGTCGGCGGTGGCCCCGGACCTGCTGCCCGCCGCGGGCGACGCGATCTTCGCCAGGACGGTCCAATGGCGGGAGCGCTGGGGGCAGATCACCCACCGGCCGATCCCGTTCGCACCGGTCGTCGACGGTGACGTCCTGCCGGCGACCCCCTGGCAGGCGCTGGCCGGCGGCGCCGCCCGGGACGTCGGACTTCTCGTGGGGCACACTCGTGACGAGCACCGGTTGTTCAGCCTGATCGACGGCGTGCTCGGCCAGGTCACACACGAGCGGGCCGAGACCGCTCTGCACATGCTCGCCCCCGGTCCGGACGGCGCCCGCCGATACCGGCGGGCGTTCCCGGCCGCGTCCGACGAGGAGCTGTACGAGCTGGTCAACGCGGACTGGTTGTTCCGCATGCCGAGCCTCCACCTCGCCGACGCGCAGATCGCCGGTGGCGGCCGGGCCCACCTCTACGAACTGACCTGGCCCGCCCCGGGACTGGACGGTGCCCTCGGCGCCTGCCACGGCCTGGACGTGCCGCTCGTCTTCGGCAACCTGGGCAGCGGACGGCCCGCCATGCTGATCGGCGACCGGCCCTCCCCGGTGGCGGAGGAGCTGTCCGCGCGGATCCGCGGGGCGTGGACGGCGTTCGCCGCTCACGGCGACCCGGGCTGGCCTCCGTACGACGCCGGCCGCCGCCTCGCGCAGCTCTTCGACACGCCGTCGACGGTCGCCGCCTACCCGGAGGAGACCTCGCGGCTGCTGTGGCAGGACCACACCTTCCCGGCGCTCCCGCTGCTCGCGCGGTGAATCTGGAGCGGTGCGGGCGAATCGCCCACACCGCTGGAGAAATCCACCTTGGCGGGCATCCTCATTTCCGACAATTGCCGCTTGCGGCACGAATTCCATCTGAAGCGGCACGCCACCGAAAGCCGTAAGCCGTTCGCGGAGTCGCGTCACTCCGACGATCACCTGACAGGACGGGCCTCACCCGGCGGGCGCCGGGGTGATCTGGAACAGGGCGGCCTTCCACTCGCCGTCGCGGCGGGTCAGCACGGTGGTGGCGAAGATCCTCATGGTCTGCTTGTCCGTGCCGTTGACGAGCACGTCGATCTCCACGGTGGCGGTGTGGGTCGCGCCGCCGTCGTTCAGCACGGTCACCCGGTGGTCGCTCAGGTCCGTGCGCGTGTACGGGTTGCGGTTCTCGGCGAACCCCTTCAGGATCGCCTCCCGGTCGTCCACGATCCCCCACTGCGACACGCTCAGCGGCGCCTCGGTGAGGAAACGGTCGTAGAACTCCGCGTCGCCGTTCCTGTTGGCCTCCCAGGCCCGCTCGGACAGTTCGATCAGCTCACGCTCGAGGCTCATCGCCGCGCTCCCTCTCGTTGACACTGGTTTAACCGGTGTCAAGTGTTACACTCGATCCATGACTCTGGCAACCGGTATGGAGCTCACCCCGCTCGACGGGCAGCGCTTCAGGTTCGACGCCGGCACGCTGTGCCTGGAGCTTCTCGTCACCGGAGGTGAGGGGGAGCTCTCGAAATGGGAGCGGCTCCACACGCCCGGCGACCTCGCCGCCTGGATCCCGCACTCCAGGGCGGGGCTCGGAGACCTCGTCCAGGTCTCCCCCGGCGACTTCGCCGCCGCCCTCCGCCTGCGCGCCGCCCTCCAGAGGCTCGCCGCGACCGCCGCCACGGGCTCGCGCGCCTTCTCCGAGGACGATCTCGCCACTCTGAACGAGGCCGCCGCCGCGCCGCCGCCCGTCCCGGTCATCGGCCCCGCCCTGGATCGCGGCTGGGCCTCCCCCGTGACCGGGGCGCAGTTCCTCTCCGCGGTGGCCCGCGACGCCGTCGAGGTGTTCGGCGGCCCCGCCCTCGACCGGATCAGGATGTGCGAGGGCGAGCGCTGCTACCTGCTCTTCCTCGACACCTCCCGCCCCGGGGCGCGGCGCTGGTGCTCGATGGACCGCTGCGGCAACCGCCACAAGCTCCGCACCCGCCGCGACCGCCACCCGACGGGCTGACAACGCCCCCCTTTCAAGGAAGTGTGATGACCTCACAGTCAGCAGGACGTTTCGGCCTGGTCGGCAGCGGGTGGCGTTCGGAGTTCTTCGTGCGCCTGGCCAGGCAGTTGCCCGAGCGGTTGTCGGTGTCCGGCGTGGTGACCAGGTCGCGGGAGCGCGGCGCCGAGGTCGAGGCCGCCTGGGGCGTGCCGACGTTCCGCTCCGTCGGGGAGATGCTCGCGGCCGGACGTCCCGAGTTCGTCATTCCCTCGGTGCCGTGGCCGGTCACCCCGGAGGTGACGAAGGAACTGGTGGGGTTCGGCGTGCCGGTGCTGGCGGAGACGCCCCCTGCGGCCGACCTGGAGGGGTTGCGCGACCTGTGGTCGGCCGTCGGATCCAGCGGCCTGGTGCAGGTCGCCGAGCAGTACTCGTACATGCCGGGGCACGCCGCGAGGCTCGCGCTCGTCCGCGAGGGGATCATCGGGCAGGTGACCTCCGCGCAGATCTCCTCGACGCACCTGTACCACGCCGTGTCCCTGATCCGGCACCTGCTCGGGGCCGGTTTCGGGGAGACCACGGTGACGGCGCGCTCGTTCAGCGCCCCGCTGGCCGACCCGCTGTCCAGGGACGGCTGGACGGGTGACTCCACGCCGAAGGAGGCGGCCACCACGATCGCCACCCTGGAGTTCGCCGAGGGGATGGGGCTCTACGACTTCACCGACAACCAGTGGTGGAACCCGTTGCGCGCCCGGCGCGTCGTCGTCCGGGGGTCGCTGGGAGAGATCGTGGACGACAGCGTGGTACGCCTGGCCGACCCGAGGACCCCGGTGGAGTCGCGGCTCATGCGGCGCCAGACCGGGATCGACCTGAACCTGGAGGGCCGCGAGCTGGACCACATCAGCTTCGACGGGCGCGTGGTCTACCGCAACGATCATCGGGGCGCGCACTTCTCCGAGGACGATCTGGCCGTCGTCTCGCTCCTGTGCCGGATGATCTCCTGGTGCCGGGGGGAGGCCCCGGAGCCCTACTCCCTGGCCGACGGCTGCCAGGACCACCTGATCGGCCTGGCGATCGAGGAGTCACTGCGCACCGGCGCCGGTGTGACCACCGGCCGCGAGGCCTGGGCGCGGTAGTCCCCGCCGGGCCTCCGGACACGGCCCGGAGGCCCGGCGGCCCGGCGGACGCCACGGGCTCGGGTCGCGCTCCCACCTCGCCCGCGGGTGTAATCTTCACCGGTCACCCGGTTGGCCCGGCCGGCGTGGTCGTGCCCGCCGGGAGGGTTCCGGCCCGGCCTACGCGGTCACACCCGCCGGGGAGGTCCAGGCCCGGCCGAAGCCCGTCGAGGCGGGACGACGGACTCCACCATCGACCCGAGCGGAGGCGAGAAGCGAATGGACGACCAGTCTCTTGGGGACGACGGGCAACGCATCGACCCGCCCCTCGCCCACCTTCGAGATCTTCGGGACAGCATCGACAACATCGACGCGGCGCTGGTCCACTTACTCGCGGAGCGCTTCAAGTGCACCAGGCAGGTGGGTGAGCTGAAGGCCGCCCACCGGCTCCCCCCGGCCGATCCCGTGAGGGAGGCGGCGCAGATCGAACGGCTCCAGGCGCTCGCCACGCAGGCGAAGCTCGATCCGGAGTTCGCCAAGAAGTTCCTGCGTTTCGTCATCGAAGAGGTGATCCGTCACCACGAGCGGGCCGCTCGCGGCTGACGGGCACGCCGCCCCCGCGCGCCGCCGTCCCAAGGTCGCCGTACCGGAGCCGCCGCCCCAAAACCGCCGTATCGAGCCTCGGCCCCAAAGCCGCCGCACCGCACCGCGGTCCCGGAACGGCCGCCCTGGAGAGGCCCTCGCCCGCGCCGGGGGCTCGCAGGAAAAGGGCCGGGGCCTCGCAGGAAGAGGTCAGTGACCGGCGCTCTGGCCACCGTCGACGTGCAGGATCTCGCCCGTCACGAACGGCGCGTTCTCCAGGTAGACCACGGCGTCGACGATGTCGGAGATCTCGCCCAGGCGGCCGACCGGGTGCAGGGTGGCCAGGACCTCGTGCGTCTCCGGCGCGTGCATCGGGGTCCGGATGACGCCCGGCGACACCGCGTTGACCCGCAGGCCGCGGCCGGCGTACTCGACCGCGAGCGACTTCGTGGCCGACTGCAGGCCGCCCTTGGTGAGCGAGGCGAGCACCGACGGCACGTTGGAGTTGGCGTGGTCGACCAGGCTGGTGGTGATGCTGACGATGTGGCCGCCGCCCTGGGCCAGCAGGTGCGGGACGGCCCGCCGGGTGACCTGGAAGAACGCGGTCAGGTTCACGCCGAGGTAGGTCGCGAGGTCGTCGTCGGTGTAGTCGGTGAACGGCTTGGCGATGAAGATCCCGGCGTTGTTGACCACAGTGTCGAGGCGGCCGAACTTCCCGATCGCGGCGTCGACGACCTTCTCGGCGGTCTCGGGGTCGGCGATGTCGCCCCGGACGGCGAGGATCTCCGGGTCGTCGGGCTGCGCGATGAAGCGCGACGTCGCGACGACGGCGTAGCCCAGCCGGCGGTACCCCGCGACCAGGCCGGCGCCGATGCCCTGGGAGGCCCCGGTGACGATCGCGACCTTCTGCTCCTGCGTGTTCATATGATGACTCCCTACTAGCCGACTGGTCTACTATTTCAACGTAGACGACCGGTCTAGTATTTGTCAAAACCTGGGAGGCGGCGGACGCCCGGCCTGGGAACGGCCTTCGAGGAGGCAGAGTGCAGGAATTAGCGGTAGCAGCCGGTGACTTCTTCGCCTGCCAGCGATCCATGATTTGTTGATCAGTGGGTACGGCGGCGGGGCGCCAGGACCTCGGTGACCTTGGCGATGGCCTCGGCCCCGGGTTTGACGTAGCGCATGGCGGTGCGGGGGTTCTTGTGCCGGGTCTTGCCCATGATGAGCCGCAGTGGGATTTCGGCCTCGCCGAGGTGGGTGGCGGCGCTGTGGCGTAGCCGGTGCAGGTCGAGGCCGGCGTACTTGTCGAGCAGGACGCGGGCGCGGTCGTAGCCGAGGCGGGCGCGGCCGGTCCGTTCCGCTATCGCTCAGAAGGTTCCCGGTCTTGTCCTGTCAGGAGGCGAAGCGCGGGCAGCGTTGTGATCCGTGGCCGTTAACCGCGATGGTGACCGGGTCGGGTGGGCGACGAGGTTGTCGTACCAGCCAGAGCCTGTGCACCAGCCCACCCGACGACATCGCCGCCGGCGATGTCGAAGAGAAATGATCACGAGGCCCGGGCATCTGGCCACGACGAAGGTGTGGTAGGAACAGCAACGCTAACTGTGGCGCGTCACCGCCAGGGTGCGCAGGATGCAGAACTCGTTGCCCTCGGGGTCGGCCATGACCACCCAGCTTCGGTCTGGGCCTTGGCCCACATCTCTCTTGATGGCGCCGAGGCCGAGCAATCCGGTCACCTCGTCGTCGGTGCTGCCGTCAATCGGGCTGACGTCGAGGTGAAGCCGGCGGCTTGCTCCACCGTCCGCCCTCGGGCTCGTCCCAGGCGAGGAACTCACCCGGCTGCGGATCGGGGGCGTACAGGGTGGGCAGCCGGTCGATCTTCTCGGCGGGCACGTGGAAGCCGGTGTCGGTCATGCCGAGGGGCATCGAAGATGCGCTCACCCAGGAACGCCTCGAAGGTCTGGCCGGGTCAGCACCTGGCGGTCGGCCAGCTCGGGCAGCCACGGGTCCACCACGTCGTCCAGCCGCAGCCGGCACTCGTCCAGCAACACCATCGCCGCCGCGATGGTGACCGGCTTGGAGGTGGAGGCCATGCGGAAGATCGTGTCCCGGCGCATCGGCGCGCCGCCGTCGTGCCGCATCGTGCCGATCGTCTCGACGTGCGTCTGGCCGCCCCGGCTGACCAGGGCGACGACTCCGGGGATCTCCCCGGAGTCGACATACCGTGCCAGCACCTCACGCAGCCTGCGCAGCCCCTGCTCAGAAAAGCCGCTCCTGTCCACTGCCATGATCCTTATCTCCTTGTCGTCATGATCATTCGTACGTTCACCCACGCGGAGGGCCCTGGCATCGGGCCGTCGCCGCCCTGGCGCCGCCGTGCCGACGGCGGCGCCAGGTCAGCGGGCAGCCCGGCCGGGTGACGGCCGCTCCGCGGCGAAGCCGGGAGCGTAGTCCTTGAGTCGCACCAGGTGCGGGCGAGCCGCCGTCGTGCGGTCGAATCCCTTCTGCGGAGGCGTGCCGAGGAAGAACTGGTCGGTGCCTTCGCGCCCCAGGTGCTGGTGCTCGGCGACGAAGCCGCGCATTTCCCGCTCGTAGGAGGCGAACGCCTGCGCGTGGTCGCCGCCTGCGGCCAGCTCGCCGGCCAGGATGTAGGCGCCGATCAACGCCTGGGAAGCGCCGCGGCCCGAAGCCGGCGCCGCACAGTAGGCGGCGTCCCCGAGCAGCACCACCCGGCCCGAGAACCAGCGGTCCATCTCGACCTGGGCGTTCGCCTCGAAGAAGAGGTCCTCCGCCCCCCGCATCTCCTCCAGCAGGAGCCGAATCTGCAGGCCTTCGCCGGCGAACCGCTCAGCCACGATGCGCTCGTGCTGCCTGGTGTCATCGCGGTCGTAGGCCAGCGGCCCGGAGGCGAAGTGCAGCGCCGCACGCGCTCGGGCGCCGTCGCGGGTGCTGAGCACCCCGGCCGCCTTGCCCGGTACGCGGTAGGCCCGGCCGTCGCCTTCGGCGCCGAGGCGGCCGGGCACGCTGAAGACCGCCGTGTAGATACCCAGGTGCCGGACGAAGCGCTCGTGCGGCCCGAAGGCCAGCGAGCGGGTGCGCGAGTGCAGCCCGTCGGCGCCGGCCACCAGGTCGAAGCGGCGCGGCCGGCCGCGGTCGAAGGTGACCCGCACGTCGTCGGCGCTCTGCTCCAGGGTGGCGATCGAGTCGCCGAAAACGTACTCGACCTCCCGGCGGGTGGCCTGGTACAGCAGGCCGGCCAGGTCGTCCCTGAGGATCTCCAGGTCACCCGGGCGGATCGTCACGGGCGGCGCGGCGTAGTCATCCGCCATCGCCGTATCACCCAGCCGCAGGCCCAGCGCTTCGGCCTGCTCCAGCAGGGCCATCCGGTCCAGCACGTCCAGCGCCTCGCCGCGCAGGCCCGTCGCGTACCCGCCCGGGCGCACCCGCGGGGCGCGCTCCACCACAGTCGGGGTGAACCCGTGATGGCGCAGCCAGTACGCCAGGGCGGCCCCGGCGACACCGGTACCGCAAACCAGGACGTCCATCCACGTGCTCCCTCGACCAGCGGCGAATCGTACGAATCGAGGATTAAGTACGGTGAACACCCGGAACAACGACGAACCCCGAAAGATCACCTTCAGTGGGAGTGAACGGAGCAGGTCAGGCGTGGAACTGCGGGACATCGAGATCTTCCTGACCCTGGCCGAGGAACTGCACTTCGGCCGCACCGCCGTCCGGCTGTGCCTGTCACCCGCCCGCGTCACCCAGGCGATCCAGAAGCAGGAGCGGCAGGTCGGCGCGCCGCTGTTCGAGCGCACCAACCGCATGGTCCGCTCCGGGACGACCTGCGGCCTCTCTACGCCGGGCTGAAGGAGAGCGTGGAACGCGCCCAGCTCGGCGAAGCCTTTTCCTCGCTGCGCCGCGGAGACATCGACATCCTGGTGAGCTGGCTCCCCATCGACGAGCCTGACCTCACCGTGGGGCCGGTGCTGTTCGCCGAACCCCGGGTGCTGGCCGTCGCCACCGGCCACCAGCTCGCCCCGCGCGCGTCGGTCTCGCTGGAGATGATCTCCGACTTCCAGCACCCGAACGCCGACACCGGGCCCGGCTACTGGTACGACGCCTACGCCCCTCGCCTCACCCGGCGCGGCCGTCAGATCGAGCGCGGCCCCGTGGTCCGGGACGCGGAAGAGGCCATGACCCTCGCCAGCATGGACGGGCTCGTCGTGCTCTTCCCCGCCCACGTCGCCCGATACGTGGGCACGGCCGGACATCGTCTACCTGCCGGTCACCGACATGGAACCGCTGCCGTACGCGCTGGTGTGGCGGAGCGAGGCGGAGAACGAGCCCATCCGGGCCCTGACCGGGATCATCCGCGACCTGGGCCCTCTCCCGTCGGCCCCTGCCCCTTGAGGTGGCGGTATGGTGTCCGGCGCCGAGCTCGGCGATCTCGGCGACCCGGCGCAGTTCTTCGGCCATCACCCGGCCCGAGGCCTTCGTCGGCGCCGTCCGCAACCGTTCCAGCTCCGAGCGGCGCTTGCCGTCCGGCACGGTCGGCAACCGCACCAGCGCGGCGCGCATCTCGGCCGACAACCGGCCCGACAGCAGTGCGTGCAGCCGCTCGTTCTCCGCCCGCCGCGCCTCGCCGACCAGCCGCACCAGTACGGTCATGCCCGGCGGCGGAATGCGCTCCTTGAGCATGTGCACCCGGGCCCGGTCGAACCTCGAAGGCCGAACCGGGCCTCCGGGGACGCGCCGGCTACCGATCGAGGACGCGCGAGACGTGGTACTGCCGGATGCGCCACGCGTCTCCGTCGCGCACCAGGACCAGGGAGAGGTTCACCGGCACCTCGTCCTCACCGTCGGCACGGAACGAGACGGCGGCGAAGCCGCCCGCCACCTCCTCCCCGAGCGTGTAGGTGTGCAGGATCCTCACGTCGGCCGTGCGGCCGGGCGGGACGGCCGCGTAGTAGGCGCGTACGGCCTCCCTGCCGGACGCCGGTTCTGGGAGGAAGCCCAGGAACAACGCGTCATCGGTGAACAGCTCGGCCATCGCGTCCGGCCGGTGGCCGTCGAACGCGGCCTTCCATCGCTCCAGGATCACAGGCATCGGGTGACTCATGATTACCCTCCGTTTATAGATGACCGGTCTAGTGGAAAACATAGACGACCGGTCGTACACTTGTCATATGGGACGGACCAGTGACGCCAGGGAAAAGATCCTCACCACCGCGCAGCGGCTGATCGAGCTGAACGGGTACTCCGCGCTCGGGGTGGCGGAGATCTGCAAGGCCGCCGGTGTCCCGAAAGGCAGCTTCTACTACTTCTTCGAGTCCAAGGAAGCGCTGGTCCTGGCCGTCATCGACGAGGAGTGGGCCGAGGAGCGCGGCAACTGGAGGGCGATCCTCGGCGGCGACGGCGCCCCCCTGGAGCGGCTGCGCCGGCTGTTCGAGGCGACCGAGGCCGAGCAGCGCGCCGAGAAGCAGTCGTGCGGCACCGTCTCCGGCTGCATGTTCGGCAACCTCACGCTGGAGCTGAGCAACCGGACCGAGCCGATCCGCGCCCGCCTGCAGGAGGTCTTCGACGCCCAGGTCGAGATGGTGCGGGCCGTCGTCGAGGAGGCGCGCGAGCGCGGCGAGGTCACCGTGGCCGACGGCGCCGCGGCCGCCCGGGCCGTGGTCGCGCAGCTCGAAGGCCAGGTGCTCTTCGCGAAGCTGTACAACGACACCCAGCGCCTCGACACCATGTGGGTCAACTGCCTGGCCCTGCTGGGCGCCCGCCTGCCGGAGCAGGCGACCGCCGCCTAGACGAGTAAGTCCCAATGGTCAGAACGAGTGTGGAGATCCGTATCGGCTGGTGAGCCCGCCCGTGGAACGCGTCGGTGGTGGGACGGGCGTCGCCGACCCGGGCTGCGCCTCACGACAGATGAACCTGTCCCTGACGACAGAACGAAAACGGCGAAGGGTGTTGAGGATCGATGTGTGACGAACGACCTCAACACCCTTCTGACCGCACTGTACGTCAGGATCGATGACTGGCTCGCCGCCGCGGGCCGCCCCGCCCGTATCGGCCGCCCACCGCGACTGACCGACGCCGAACTGCTGACCGTGGCCATCGCCCAGGCCCTGCTCGGCATCCGCTCCGAGACCCGCCGGCTGCGCTTCTTACCGGCGCATGTGCCTGGCGCCTTCCCCTACCTGTCCGGCCAGTCCGGCTACGACAAGCGCCTGCGCAGCGCCCTGCCCCTGCTCCAGCGCGCCATCGGCGCCTTGGCCCGCGACACCGATCTGTGAGCCGACCCGGTTTGGGTGGTGGACTCCCCTCCGGTCGAGTGCGGCCGCTCGAGCCCCACCGGCCGACGCTCGGAGCTGGCCGGCTGGGCCGGTCATGGCTACTGCCGTTCTCACTCGCGCTACTTTTGGGGCCTGCGCCTGCCTGGTGTGCACTCCGGCAGGATTGCCCATCACCTGGGCGCTGGCCACCCCGAAGCTGGATGAGCGTCAGGTGCTGATGGTCCTGCTTGATCATGACCCGCGGCCGGCGGCTGAGCGGCCCGACCTGCTGATCATCGCCGACAAGGGATACGTCTCCGCCGAACTCGACGCCTACCTGGCCATGCGAGGTGTGCACCTGCCGCGACCGTCCTACCGCAATCTGGCACCCCGGCCCGGCGAGCAGTTCCTCAAACCGATCCGTCAGCTGATCGAATCGGTCAACGACACCCTCAAAGGCCAGCTCGATCTGGAATTGCACGGCGGGCGTAGTCCGCTGGGCGTCGCGGTCCGCGTCGCCCAGCGGATCTTGGCGTTGACCGCCGCGATCTGGCACAACCGCGCCACCGGACAGCCCACCACCCGGTCACTGATCGCCTACGACCACTGACAGGACTTCGGACTTATTCGTCCAGGGCTTGACCGCGACGCCGCCGTACGCCCACGCATGGCCGCCGCCGGGAATCGGCTCCCGGTACTCACTCTCGTCCGGGCGCCGGTCGACGACTTCGACCAGACCTGGAGTGACCAGCTCCCACCCCTTGAAGAAGCCCATGACCTCGGTATGGCTGCGGGGGATCATCGGGGCCGAGCCCTTGTCGTAGGGCTTGGTGAACTCCTCCCGCTCCATGCGAGGCGCGAAGTCCAGGGTGACGTGCGACAGGAGCAGACGGCTGCCGGACGGGACAGCGGCTTTGCACCGCTCGACGGCCTCATAGGGGTTCTCTCCGTCCGCGACGAAGTGCAGGACCCCCGCCAGGATGACGGCGATTGGCTGCGAGAAGTCGAGCACCTTCCTGACTTCCGGGTTCGAGAGGACCGCGTCCGGTTTCCGGAGGTCGGCTTCGATCACAGTGGTGGCGCCCGTTTCGGTGCTCGTGAGCAGCGCACGGCCGTGAGCGGGCACGATCGGGTCGTTGTCCACATAGGCCACACGGGCGCGCGGATTGATCTCCTGCGCGGTCTCATGAGTATTGCCCTGAGTGGGAATGCCGGTACCGATGTCGAGGATCTGCTCGGTTCCAGCGTCCTCGGCCAGGTATCTCACTCCTCGGCCGAGAAAGGCGCGGTGCGCTCGAACACCCTCGCGCGTCCCGGACGAGACCTTGATGAGCTGCTCGGCGGCGGCGCGGTCGGAGACGAAGTTGTCCTTACCCCCAGGAGGTAATCGTAGATACGAGCAGGATGCGGGATCGTCGGGTCGATCCTGGTGGCAGGATTCTTGACAGGTTCGGAGTCCCCCATCTGTGATCCCTACCATATCGATCGGTCATCGATTCCCTTCCTTGGTGCTCGCCTGCCGAGCCTCCGCCCAGGATCGCGATCACGTTATGTGAAGTCGCCCATGGCGCTGCCGTTCATTTCTGAAACGTCGATCGCTCACCATGAGAATAAGAGATCGAAATCGACATATCTCCTTTCATTGCAGTGCAAACAAAGTAACAAATCGGTCAGATGATACGAGGCAGGAGTGCCCGCACTCGGCCCCGAAGGCCCTCGACGCCGCTCCGCCCACACCCGCGCCGGCGCCGATCCCCACCCCAAGTGGTGGCATGCTCCCGTCGAGCCTCCGGTGGAGCTTCGGCAAGGTCCCGATCTCGCCGAAGCCGGACTCCACGTACAACCACGGGCGGCCTCCTGGCAGTTCACTGGCCAAAATTTGCCACAAATGCGACATTTGCCCACATACGATTAGTACGTTCCGGGTTCGCCAGATCTCCTGCCAGCCCACCTCGGCGATCATCAAACATGCATGTGGACAAACACACTCTGGACATACAGGGACTCTCGAAGCGTTCGGCAGTGGAAAAGCTGCGGGCGCTTGAGAGCATGGACGACGGCCTGACGGCGACCGAGGCGCTGCGGGCCGCGCTCCACCATGCGGTCGCCGAACTCGGCGGGCTGGGCGGCATGGCGCACCTGAGCGACCCCTCCGGCGACCACGCGCTCCGCCTGGTGGTCACCACCGGCCTGCCCCGGACCTTCACCCAGGCGTGGGAGAACGTCAAGCGGGACGAACCCGGCGCACCCGCCCGCGCGGCCCGCGGCGGCGCTTTCGCGTGGTCCTCTCCGAAGCCGGCCGCGTATCCGGCTCCCGGCTCCGAGCCACAGTCCCGGACCTCTCTAGGCGTCGCCGGAATGGCGGCCGTCCCGCTGCCCGGCCCCGACGGCCCCCTCGGCACGCTCTCCGTCCTGACCGCCGCCCCCGGCGAGCCTTCACCGGACCAACAGGCGTTCCTTCGGATGGCAGCCCGCTGGGCGGCGAACCACCTGCGCGGAGTCTCCCCGCCACCGTCCGCCGCCGCCCGCGGTGTGAGCCCCACGCTCTCGGGTGCCCAGCTCCAGCAGGCGCTCAACACGGTCATGGTCGGCACGTGGGACTGGGACATCCGCACGGGCGACCTCACCTGGAGCGACGCGCTCTGCGAGATCTTCGGCGTCCACCCGGACACCTTCGACGGGCAGATCGAGACCTGGACCAAGATGGTTCACCCCGAGGACCTGCCATGGGTGCTGGCCGCGCTGGACGAGGCCATCCGCTCCAAGAGCATGTTCAGCGCCGAGCACCGCATCTGCCACACCGACGGAAAGATCCGCTGGGTGCAGGTGCGGAGCCGATTGCTGCTCGACGAGAGCGGTGAGCCGGCCTACATGATCGGCACGTTGTGGGACACCACGGAAGCCCGTTTCGCCCTCGACCGTGTCGGCCGGGTCCTCTGGCACATGAGCGACGGCTTCATCGCCATGAACGACGACGGAAAGATCACCTTCCTCAACTTGGAAGCCGAACGGCTCATCGGCTCCGGGCAGAAGCCGCTCGGGCGCGTCCTGTGGGATCTGCCCACGGTCACGACACCCGATCTGGAGGACCGCTTCCGGCAGGCCACCGACAAGGGGATGCCGGCCGAGTTCGACGTCCGGTGGCCCGCCAACAACCGCTGTTACCACGTGCGGCTGGTTCCGGTGCCCGAGGGCATGACGATGTTCATCAGCGATGTCACCGAGAAGCGGGCATGGGAGGCCGAGCAGGCCGCCGACGCGCGCGCGGCGGCGGAACGCGCCGCCCGCATCGGCGAGCTGACCAGCGCGCTCGCCTCGGCACTGACCCTGCGCGACGTCATGAACGTCACCGCCGACCGGCTGTCGTCGCTGTTCGTCGCGACCGGTCTGATCATCTACGGGATCGAGAACAATCGCCTTCGATCCATCGGCTCGGTGGGATACTCCCAGGCGTGCATCGACTCGGTGCAGTCGAAAGACCCGGCGACCATCCCTCCCATCGTCCAGGCGCTCGAAAGCCGTGCCCCGGTCTTCATCTGCTCGCCGGAGGAGTATCTCCGCGTGTTCCCGGACATGGCCGACCTCCTCGCCGTGAGCGGGAAGCGGGCATGGGCCTTCCTTCCCCTGCTCGCCCCCGACCACCGGGTCGGTTGCTGCGTCCTGGGCTTCAGCCAGCCGCGCCGTTTCACCGAAGATGAGTCCACCCTGCTCAACGCGGTCGGCAGCCTGATGGCCCATGCCCTGGAACGTGCCAGGCTGTACGAGGCGGAGCACGCCCACGCCCAGGAACTACAGCGTGAGCTGCTTCCCCACGAGCTTCCCTCTCTGCCCGCCGTCACCGCCGCGGCCCGCTACATGCCCGCCGGGAAGGAGACGGAGGTCGGCGGCGACTGGTACGACATCATCCCCCTGTCCTCCGACAGGGTGGCGCTCGTCATCGGCGACGTGATGGGCCACGGCATGCCCGAGGCCGTGACCATGGGACGCCTGCGCACCGCCGTGCACACCCTCGCCGCCCTCGAGCTTCCGCCCGAGGAGATCCTCTACAACCTCAACGAGCTCGTCAGCAACCTGGGGGACGACTCGTACGCCACCTGCCTGTACGCCCTCTACGATCCCAGCACCCGCATCTGCACCCTCGCCGGCGCCGGGCACCCGTCCCCCGCCATCGTCCGCCCGGACGGCACCGCCTTCTTCCCGGACATCCCGGCCAACCCGCCGCTCGGCGCCGCCGAACCCCCCTTCGAGACCCTCGACGTACAACTGCCCGACGATGCCCTCCTCGTGCTGTACACCGATGGCCTGGTCGAGTCCCCCACCTGTGACCTGGACAGCGGCATGGCCCAGCTCGCCGCGAGCCTCACGACCTCCTTGAGGCGGATCACCTGCTACACCTGTGACGCGGAGCTGGAACTCCTGTGCGACTCCGTCACCGGCGCCCTGCTCCCCGCCGACCTGCAGACCACCGACGACGCCGCCCTGCTCATCACGCGCGTCAAATCGTTCGACCGCCGCGACATGAGCTCGTGGTGCCTGCCCGAGGACCCCAGAGCCGCCGGCGTGGCACGGCAGCACGTCCGCGAGCAGCTGTCGACCTGGGGCCTGGACGACCTGACGATGACCACCGAACTCCTGGCCAGCGAGCTGATCGGGAACGTGGTCCGCCACGCGAAGGGGCCGATCGTGCTCCGCCTGCTGCGGAGCCGGTCGCTCATCTGCGAGGTCCACGACAGAAGCCTCACCACTCCCCGCATCCGCCGCGCGTCCGAGACCGACGAGGGGGGACGCGGACTCCAGCTGGTCGCGGCCCTGTCGCAGCGCTGGGGCACGCGCTACACCGCCGAGGGCAAGTGCATCTGGACCGAGCAACCGCTGCCCGCGAGGGCTCCCGCCCCCGCTTCCACGATGTCAGCCGTGGGATCGATGACCAGGCTCGGGTAGTCCCTCAACGTAAGAGCGGATCATCGAGTGGCGCGGGGACCGGGAGGGCCGGGGCTGTGTGACCGCTCATCCGGATGCTCAACCTGGACAGGTCGGATTCTCCGATCGCGGCGAGGGGTGACGAACGTGCCCGGCGGCCGGAGCTACTCCAACGCCACCCAGTCGATGTTGGCGACGCCCGCACCGCCGGTCGCGACCAGGAACACATCGTGCACACCGCTACTGCTCGCGATGGCGATGCTCTGGGTCGCGAACCGCGTCCATCCACCGGTCGAGGTCGTCGTGACCGTACCGATCGCCGGACCGGTCGCGCTGTCGATCCGGACCTCGAAGGTCTGGCCCGCATAGGCGGGATCGACACCCAGCGAGGCGGAGAACGATGTGCGTCCCATTCCGAAGTCGACCGAACGGAAGGACAGGCTGTCACCGCCGTCGAAGCTCCCGACGGACGTCCCGGTCCCGCCCGCGATCACGCTCGTGCCGGAACCGGCGTCCGCTTGCTCCGCCTCCAGCTTCGCCGTGGTGCGCGTGAAGGCGATCGTGTCGATGTCGCCGACACCCGGCCCGGTGCCGAGGGCGATGAGGTACACGTCATGGGTGCCGCTGGTCGGGACGATCGGCGTGTACTGGGGCACGAAGCGGTCGAAGCCGCCGGTCGCCGAGACCGTCGCGGTGCCGATGACGGGGCCGGTGGCCGAGTCGATGCGGATCTCGAAGCGCTGGTTGGCGTACTGCGTCTCGGTCGCGAGGGTCGCCGCGAACATGGTGCGCCCGTTGCCGAAGGCGACGTTCGCGTAGCGCAGCCGGTCGCCGCCGTCGAAACTGCCGACGACCGTGCCGGTCCCGCCGGAGCGGGTGTTCGTGCCGGAGCCGGATACGGCTGACTCCGCCTGGATGGCCGCGCCGACGGAGCGTGCCCCGCCGGCCCACTTCGTCGCACCGTACTGGTAGGCGCCGATCGTGGGGGTCGCGTCGGTCGAGTTGTCCGTCCAGGGCGGCAGCACCGCACCGGCGTTGCGGGCCGGGGAGCCGGAGCCGACCGTGAAGTCGAGCCCGGCGGCGTTCGTGAACTGCGGGTTGATCGAGTTCGGCAGGTTGCCGGTCACCGTGACCCCTGTCGCGGTGTCGACCGTGCCGATGTTGTTCTTCACCTCGGAGGTGGAGTAGGTGCCGCCGAACAGGCTGACCGCCTTGGGGTCGGTGCCGCTCGTGTTGCCGTAGATCTTGTTACCCGAGGTCGTGCCCCCGTTCGGATTGATCAGCACGACGCCGTAGGTGGTGCGGTTCCAGGCGACATTGTCGGCGACCGTGGCGTTGTGGGTCTCGAGGTCGAGGTATACGCCGGGCGCCGGCCCGTCCTCGGCCACGCCCTGGGCCGCGTCGTGCAGCAGGTTGTGGTCGATGATCGTGTTCGCCATGTTCACCCGGCAGCACACGTAGATCGCGCCGACGTCGTTGACGAGCTTGCCGTAGTCGCCGAAATCGTTGTACCGGATCAGATGGCCCGACGCGGTGGTGCCGGAGACCTTGTTGTCGATGTTGAGGTTGCTGCGCCCGCTGCCCCATGCCGTGTTGTGACTGATGAGGTGGTCGCTGCCGAGCACGTTGACACTCGCCGCGTAGCTGCCCATGTAGTTGGCGTTCGTGATGCGGTTGTTGGTCACCGTGTTGCCGGTGCCCGCCACCATCACGCCGTTGCCGGCGCTCCAGTCGATTGTGCTGTTGCGCAGCACGTTGGCCGTGCCGCGCAGCTGGATGCCGCTCGTGGTCTCGCCGGCGGTGAGAACGTCGCAGGGGTCGCTGGGCGTGACCTTGTCCGGGTCGATGGTGAGGTCGCTGTAAGCCGAGACGTGGCGAGCGGTGATCCCGTCGAGCACCACGTGGTGGGTTGACGATGAGGTCCGGACGGTGGCGCCCTTGATGCCGATCCCGAGCACGGTCGTGTACGAGCGACCGGACAGGTCGAAGGCGAGGTCGCGCTTCTTGAGCTCGACGGTGTGACTCGAGGGGGCGGTCCCGTCCGGGGTCCAGAGGTAGAGGTGGCCGTCGGCCGAGCGGTGGTGCCACTCGCCCGCCTTGCCGAGCAGGGCGAGCTTGCCGCTCAGCGAGTAGAGGTTCTTCCGGTTGGGACTGAGACCCACGCATGCCGGCAGGCTGCTCGCGGTCACCGAACCGACCGCCGAGCCGGTCACGGTGCCGGTCTCGCTGACGAACCAGTTGTGCGACGTGAGGCGGGCGCCGACCCACCAGCCGGCCGGCTGGGTGAGCGCCGGGTCGGAGAGCGAGGTCTGGGTGCCGGACTGCGCGGAGGCGAGCACCGGCTCGGCCGGGTTGTTGCCCGGGTGCGGCCACGCCGCCTCGGGCTGCATCGCACCGTCGACGAACACCTGCTGTCCGGAGAGGTCGTTGTTGACGGTGACGGCGGCACGATGGATCCGACCGGCTCCGACCGCTGCGGCGAACTCCGACCCGTCAAGGGTGGGATCGTTCGCCTTGAGCGCGGTCAGCTGCGCCCCGGTGACCTGCGACCAGCCGGCCACCGGATCGCTGCCGTCGACGATGACCGCCGCGCCCGGCGCGGCGGTGTAGGTGATGCGGTTCGTCGCCGTGCCGTTGGCGGACGGCGTGACGGTCTCTCGATATGTCCCGGATGCGATCTCGCACGTATCGCCGGCGGTCATGACAACGGCGCATCGCTGGAGGTTCCGGAACGGGGAGCTCGAGGTGCCCGGGTTGGAGTCGGAGCCGGAGGTGCTCACGTGGTAAGTGGTGCCTCCCGTGGCCGCGGCTGGAGGCGCGCCTGCGAGGGTGCCGCCGAGCAATGCGGCGACGGCGATCGTGGCGAGTGCGGCGGCGCGTGCCGCGATGATCCGACGGGCCATCGTTGATCCAATCACTAATCGATAATCGAAAAGTAGTGAGGGAGATCCAGCGAGTCAATGGGGAGCCGGCAACCGGGCCGAGACGGCTTCGGTCTCGATCACCGCGACAACGGCGACGCCCTCTATCGACTATCGCTAGCCTGGACAGAACATCAGAGCGCAACGGAAGGCACCATGACCGACACCGGAATCAACCGGGGACTGCTTTCGGACCAGGTGTACGACCTGATCCTCACCTCGATCCTCGACGGCTCGCGCGCGCCCGGATCCCGCGTCGTGGAATCCGAGATCGCCCGGCAGCTCAGCATCAGCCAGGCGCCCGTGCGCGAGGCGGTGAAGCGGCTGGTGCACGCGGGGCTCGTGGTCTCGGTGCCCCGCCACGGAAGCTACGTGACCGAGATCTCCCCCGAGGAGTTCGCGATCGCGCGACAGATGCGCGCCGCGCTCGAGGCGGCAGGTGCCCGCCTCGTGGTCACGACCGCGGACGCCGCCGTCCTCACCCGGCTGCGCGCGATCGTCTCGCGAATGCAGGAAGCCGTCGCCGCCGGGGATTGGGCGGCCTTCCGCACACTCGATGTCGAGTTCCACCGCGGCGTGATCGCCGCCGCGGGCGTCTCGGTGCTCGCCAGACTCTGGGACACCCTCGAGCCCATGCTCATCAGCCAGCGCGCGATCGGCGACCCCTCCTACCTCGGCGACCGCGCACGGGTCGTCCACTGGCACGCCGATCTCATCGACGCGCTCATGAGCGGCGATCCGGAGGTCGCCGCGAGCGCCTTCGCCGCGCACGCGTCCGGAAATCTCGACGCATAGAACCCGTCCCAAGGTTGCCGCCGAACGCGCGACCGATTACTGTGCGCCCATTGCCTATCGATAGGCGATTACAGATCAAGGAAGATTCATGCGACACAGCACACGCGGCGCCGCCGCGATCCTCATAGGCTCGGCAATGATCGCGGGATTGCTGACGGGATGCGCGACCGGCAGCGCCGAGGAGGGCGGGGGCGAGCTCCGCATCCTCGCCAACATCACACCGGTCCTGACGAAGAAGTACTACGAGGACCTCGTCCAGCCCTGGGTCGCCAAGCACAAGGGGGTGACCGTCACCATCGAGGTGCCGAGCGGGGAGGACGTGCAGGCGACCCTCCAGCAGGAGCTCGCCTCGGGTGACGTGCCCGACATCGTCGCCAGCAACCTCGACCCCGTGGTGGCACCGCAGTTGCTCGCCTTCCCTAAGGAGCCGTGGGTGCTCGACACCCCGCTCGCCGAGCAGAACCAGGTCGACGGCAAGATCTGGCAGGTCGCCACCGGCGCGCAGATCCAGTCGCTCGTCTTCTACAACAAGAAAGCCTTCGCCGCCGCCGGCATCGACGCGCCGCCGACCAGCCTCGACGAGTTCACCAAGGACCTCAAGGCGCTCAAGGCGGCCGGCTACCTTCCGCTGCAGACGGCGGGCGAGTGGGTCACCGGAGCGCAGTTCGCGATGCTGGCGAACCCGCAGCTCCTCGCGTCCGATGATTTCTACGCCAAGCGCAACGCCGGCTCCGCCACCTTCGCGAAAAGCGCGTACGAGAAGTACCTCGACGCCTATGCGGGCTGGATCGCCGACGGCCTCGTCGATCCCGACGCGCTCGGCCTCAAGTACCAGGACTCGATCGACGGATTCACCTCCGGCAAGGCCGCGACCTACGTGATCGGCAACTGGATCGTGCCCTCGATCGACGAGGCCGCCACCTCGTTCGACGTGGGAGTCTTCGCGGCGCCGTCACTCGACGGCAGCCCGGCCGGGCAGATGAGCGGACCCGCGCAGCCGTACTCGATCCTGCAGGCCTCCAAGAACCGGGACCTCGCGCTGAGCCTGGTCGAGTACTTGGTCAGCGACAAGACGGCCGTCACCGCGTCACTCGCCTCCGAGGGCAACTTCCGCCAGGGGATCTCCTACAAGGGCAGCCCGCTCAACCAGGCGGTCGCGGCGATCCTCGACGCCGCTCCCCGCCTCGTACTCGGCACGTCCGGCCCCAGGATTCCCGGCGGTTTCGGCGACGAGCTCAACAAGCAGGTCCAGGCCCTCTACGTCAAGACCACTCCGGCGGACGCGGCGGCCGCCCTGGACTCCTGGTGGGATCTGAATGCCGGGCAATGACACCCGGGCCGGAGCCGGCGGGGCGGCTCCGGCCACCCGCCGTCGCCGGGACGCCCGCCTCGAACTGCTCACCGACACCGTCATGATCGCGCCGGCGCTCGCACTGGTCGCGTTGTTCGTCCTCATCCCGATCGCGATCGCGATCTACCTCAGCCTCACGAACTGGGACGGCTTCACCATCCCGCCGTCATGGGTCGGAACCCGCAACTACGAGAGGCTCGTGCAGGACCCCGAGGTGCTGCGGGCCGCCGCCTTCACCGCGGTGATCGCCGTCGTGGGCACGATCGCCTGCAACACGCTGGGCGTCGGCGTCGCCCTGCTCCTCAACCGCCACACCCGCGTCAACACTGTCATGCGCGTGCTGGTCTTCTCACCGTATGTGATCGGGCCGGTCATCCTCGGTTTCCTCTGGGCGTCGATCCTCGGCAGCAACGGCGCGGTCAACGCGCTGCTCACCAACCTCGGCCTCGAACGCCTCCCCTTCCTCGCCGACCCCGGATGGGCCACTTTCACGACCGTCGCGGTGATCATATGGGCGACTTTCGGGGTCAACGTCGTGCTCTACCTCGCGGGCCTTCAGACTCTCAACGTCTCGCTCCTGGAGGCGGCCCGCATCGACGGGGCCGGCCCCTGGCAGACCTTCTGGCAGGTCAAGCTCCCCGTGCTCGCGCCGACCGTCACGCTCAACGTCGTGCTCTCCGCCATCGGCCTGCTGCGGGTCTACGAGCTCGTCCTCGCGCTCACCGCGGGCGGGCCTGCCGGAACCACCCAGACGACCGTGTTCAACATCCTCACGACCTCCTTCAGCCGTTCGCAGCTCGGCTACGGCGCGGCCCAATCGGTCGTGCTCATGGTCGCGATCATCGCGGTGACGGTCGTCGTCACCCAGCTCCGCCGCCAGAGTGAACAGGCGGTGTCCGCGTGATCGTCATCCGGTTACTCCGGGGCGTCGTGCTCATCGTTCTCGCCGCCGTGATGGTCGTCCCGCTCTATCTGCTCGTGACCAACGCGTTCAAGAGCCAGGACGACATCGTCGGTTCGCCGTTCGACGTGCCCTCCGACGGGTTCACGATCGACAACATCGTGGCGGCCGCGACCTCCGCCGACTTCAACGTGATCGGCGCCTATGGCACGACCGCGCTGCTCGTCGCGTCGGTCAACGTGCTCTCGATCCTCGTCACCGGGCCGGCCGCCTACGCGATCGCCCGCGGGGTCCGGCGCGGCCACCGGCTGGTGCTGCTCGTGCTGCTGGCGGGCCTGTTCATCCCGAGCCAGGCGATCGTCATCCCCGTGATCTACGTGCTGAGGACCATCGGCCTCATGGGCACCGTTCCCGGTCTCGTCCTGTTCCAGACGGCGCTGACGATCCCCACGACGGTGTTCCTCTTCACCGCGTTCGTCAAAAGCATCCCGCGCGAGCTCGACGAGGCGGCTCGCATCGACGGCGCGAGCCGGATGGGCACGTTCTGGCGCATCATCTTCCCGCTCATGCGCCCGGCCGTCGCGACCGCCGTCGTGCTCAACTCGGTGGGCGTCTGGTCGGACTTCGTGAATCCGCGGATCATCCTGGGACCCGGGTCCGGCATCTACACGGTGACCACCGGCGTGTTCGCGGCGATCAGCAAGTACTCGACCGACTTCACGATCGTCTACTCGAACATGCTGCTCGCGGTCGCGCCCGTGATCGTGTTCTACGTCCTCCTGCAAAGACGCATCATCGGCGGTCTCACCTCGGGAGCGGTCAAAGGATGATCAGGATCTCCGCCACCGTCCCCGTCCGTGAGCTGCCCCGCTGGGCGATCCTCGAGCGCGAGCTGCTCGCCCGCCTCGACCGTGCCTGGCGCGAGTTCGAGCGACGCTTCTGCGAGCCTGACGGCCGGCTACGCTACCGGGGACGGATGTACGGTCGCGACGGTGTCGACGACTTCTACGAGCCGTTCTTCAACTGGCCCGTGCTGTATCGCCTCGGCGGATCCGCCGACGTTCTCGACGCGGCCAAGCATCACTGGGAGGGCGTGACCCGGCAACTCACCGAGTTCGGATTCGTGCGGGAGGAGTACGAGCTCGGCTACGACTGGTTCCACCAGGGCGAGTCGCTGCCGTTCTTCCTCTCCATCTGCGCCGCGGATCCCTCCGACGCCGTGTTCCGCGCACGCGCGCGTCGCTTCGCCGAGCTCTACCTGCCCGGCACCGGCAACTACGACCCGGTCACCCGCACGATCGTCGCCCCGCACACCGGCTCCGGTGGTCCGCGCTGGGGCGTCGGCGAGGACTGGGAGGAATACCGCGCCGACCAGGCCGGCATGGAGATCTACGGCCTCCCCCTGCTCGACGTCCCCGGCATCCGCGGCTGGGACGACCTGGCCGACCCGGCCGCGGCCCGTGCGATGGGCCAGGCGATGCAGGAGCGGATGGGGCGCGGCGACACCGCCGTCAACCTCGCCGCGACAACTCTCGCGGTCAACGCCTGGCTCTACGACCACGACCGGCGCTTCGCCGACTGGGTGCTCGAGTACGTCGACGCCTGGCGCGAGCGCGCGGCCGCGAACGGCGGCGTGCTGCCCGACAACGTCGGTCCCGGCGGGGTCGTCGGCGAACTGCACGGCGGCGCCTGGTACGGCGGCCACTATGGCTGGACCTGGCCTCACGGCCTGCACTCGATCGCGCCCACCGCCACGGTCGCCGCGCTCAACACCGTGGTGCTCACCGGCACGCTCGACCGGATCGGCCTCGTCGGCGCCACCCTCGACGCCGTGATGGCGGAGGGCGTGGTCGTCGACCGCATCGCGACCCGCGGCAGCCTCGGCCCCGGCTGGGCCGAGCGGCTCGGCGCCGACGAGAGCACCCGCGAGCTGCTCGTGCCCTACCGGCACGGCCCGGAGGGCTGGTTCGACCGGCACCCGGTGCCGCTCGCGCCCGTGCTCTGGCTCGCGTGGGCGCAGGGCGACGTCGCGCACGATCCGCGCCTCGAGCGGCTGCGGGCCGCCTCCGACTCCGACTGGGAGGCGGTGCGCTGGTTCCACGACAAGGAGGAGCAGGGTCACGAGGCGCCGTGGATCGGCTACCTCGCCGGACGCAATCCGGACTACCCGGAACGCGCGCTCGAGCTGGCCCTCGCCCAGACCCTCCGGCGGATGTCCCTGATCGCACAGGCACCGGACGAACCGGAGGACGGGGACATCCACTTCTGGCAACGGCTCAACCCCGTCGTGACGGAGGTGCTGAGCCAGCTCGTGACGGGCGCGCCACCGGCCATCTACTACGGCGGCCTCGCGCTCGCCCGTGTCGTGATCGGCGACGGGACGCGCGAACGCCCCGGCCTGCCGCCCGGCGTCGCGGCGCTCGTCAGCGCGGTCGAGGAGCACCACGTCGCGCTCGAGCTCGTCAACACCGGCGACGAGGATCAGCTCGTCGTCGTGCAGGCCGGCGCCTTCGGTGAGGACGAGATCGTCACCGCCGGTCACGACACCGCCGAGCCCGGCTACCCGGGCGACGACCGCCGGTACGACATCCCGCCCGTTCCGACCACGCGCCACCGCGTCGCGGTCGGTGCCTCGCGGATCGAGGTGCTCCTGCCCGCGCGCACGCGGATCGCCCTTGACCTCGAGACCACCCGGCGCGTCCACCGCGCCTCCCACCAGGACTTCGTCCGCACCGCTCAGGAGAAGAACGCATGAACACCACCCACGAGTCGCCGTCGACCGTCTGGCCTCTGCCGGTACGCGGCGGGGCCTTCGACCGGGCCGACCCCGGCATCCTCCGTCGGATGGAGGCGGTGAGCGCCGCCACGGCGTGCGCCAAGCTCAACGGCATGGGGATCACCCGCACCGCCGTTCAGGGTCCCGTCCCGCTCGAGCGCGGCAGTCGCGTGGTCGGCTCGGCGCTGACGCTGCAGTTCATGCCGCAGCGCGAGGACGTCGCGAGCGGCCTGAGCCAGGAGTACGTCGAGCGCGACACCGCCCTCTGGGCCGTTCTCGAGACCGTGCAGGAGGGCGACGTGCTCGTCGTGCAGGCCTACGGGAGCTCGTTCACCGGCTGTTTCGGCGACATGCTCGTGCGCTACTTCAAGCGTCGCGGCGGTGCCGGCATCGTCGTCGACGGGTGCATCCGCGACGCCGCGCGCGTGCGCGAGCTCGGGGTGCCGATCTGGTGCACCGGCACGACGCCGCACTACGCCTCACAGACCGACCTGTTCCCCTGGGCCTACGACGTGCCGGTCGCCGCCGGCGGCGTTCTCTGCCTGCCGGGCGATGTCGTGGTCGCCGACGACGACGGCGCGGTGATCGTGCCCTCGGGCAAGGCGCTCGAGCTCGTGCGGTCGGCCGAGGACCACGAGAACTGGGAGGAGTTCAGCCGGATGCGGCTCGAGCAGGGCGCGCGGCTGTCCGACTACTACCCGCTCAGCCTCGACAGCCGCGCCGAGTACGAGGCGTGGCGCGACGCCGGCCGCCGGCCGCTCGTCTGAGCCCGGTGAGCGTCGTCGACGCCCACGTCCACGTCTGGGGCGCGGAGCTGCTCGGCACCGGCTGGCTCGCCGAGCCGGCGTCGGGGGCGATCCGCCGGATATTCACGCTCGACGACCTCGCCCCCGAGCTCGCGACGACGGGCGTCGCCCGCGTGGTGCTGGTCGCCGCCGAGGAGAGCGACGCGGGATCCGAGCGGCTGCTGGCGGGTGCCGCCCACGACCCGCGGGTCCTGGGCGTGGTCGCCTGGGCGGAGCTCGCCCGCCCGGACGCGGCGGAACGGCTCGCCGCCCTGCGCGCCGCGCCCGGCGGCACCCTGCTGCGCGGGGTGCGGCAGTCGCTCACCGCCGCCCCGGCCGGCTGGTGGACCGACCCGGCGACGGTGGCGGGGCTCATCGCCCTGGAGAGGGAGGAGCTGTTGCTCGAGCTGCTCATCTCGGCCGCGCAGCTGCCCGAGGCCGCCGCGCTCGCCGCCCGCCATCCGGGGCTGGCCGTCGTGATCGACCACCTGGCGAACGCGCACGAGCCGGATGCCGACCCACGGTCCTGGCGCACCGCGCTCGATGAGCTCGCCCGGGCCCCGCGCGCGGTCGCCAAGGTCTCAGGGCTCGGTGACGACGAGGGGAGGGCCGTGACACTGCTCGCCGCCGCCCGGGCCGCGCTCGGAGCCGACCGGCTCCTGTGGGGCTCCGACTGGCCGGTTCTGCTGCTGCGCGACGACTACGCGGGCGAACGCGCCCGCGTCGAACGGCTGCTCGCGGGCTGGCACCCCGCCGAACGCGCCGCGGTGCTCGGCGGCACCGCCGCCCGGGTCTACGGGGGCGCGCGATGAGGCGACCGCTACCGGCCGGTCCAGACGAGTGAGTCCTAAAACCGAGAACGGGTAAGGCGGGACGTACCGGCTGATGAGCCCACCCGTGGAGCGCGTCGGCAGTAGGGCGAATGTCGCCCACCCGGGCTGCGCCTCAAACAGATGAACCCGCCCCCGACGCCAGAGCGGAAGCGACGAAGGGTGTCGGGGATCGATGTGTGACCAACGACCTCAACACCCTTCTGACCGCACTGTATGTCAGGATCGACGACTGGCTCACCCAGACGGGCCAGCACGTTCGCCCCGGCCGCCCACCGCGCCTGACCGACGCCGAACTACTCACCGTGGCCATCGCCCAGGCCCTGCTCGGCATCCGCTCCGAGACCCGCCGGCTGCGGTTCCTGCCTCGCCATCTGCCCGGCGCCTTCCCCTCCCTGCCCGGCCGGTCCGGCTACGACAAGCGCCTGCGCAGCGCACTGCCCCTGCTCCAGCGCACCATCTGCGCGCTGGCCCGCGACAGCGACCTGTGGGCCGACCCGGTCTGGGTCATCGACTCCACCCCCATCGAATACCGCAACCTCGCTCCCCGGCCCGGCGAGCAGTTCCTCAAACCGATCCGCCAGCTGATCGAATCGGTCAACGAAACCCTCAAGGGCCGGCTCGGCCTGGAACTGCACGGCGGGCGCAGCCCGAGCGGCGTCGCGGTCCGTGCCGCCCAGCGGATCCTGGCGTTGACCGCCGCGATCTGGCACAACCGCGCCACCGGCCAGCCCGTCACCCGATCACTGATCGCCTACGACCACTGACCGGACTTCGGAGTTACTCGTCCAGGACGGCGCCCTCGGTGCCCTCGGTGCGAGAAGGCCGGCGACCGGGATGTGCGGCCGCGCGCCGTCGGGAGTGTTCTCCCGCGCGGGGGCCCGTACGTGGCCAGGCCCCCGTGCGGAAGATCGTGCGACCCGTCCGGAAGGCATGCGGGAAGAAGGTGGAGAGCGCCGCCCGCCCGGGGGGTGAAAGGCACAGGCGGGCGGCGCCGTTTTGGGAGCCGCTCAGCGCAGGGACAGCCGGAGCAGCAGGTCCTTCACCTCGGTGGCGGCGATCCGGTCGCTGGCCACGGACGGGTCGGAGCACAGCAGCACCGGCCCGTCGAGGGGGTCGTCGGGCAGCCGGCCGTGCGAGCCCCGGATGGCGCGGGCGCCCGCGTCGAGGCCGACGACGTTCATCGTGTAGCGCATACCGGTCTTCTTGCGCAGCAGCGCCACGGCGGCCCTGCGCTTGGCGGCGCCGGGGGCGGCGGGGTCGAAGAACAGCTCGGCGGGGTCGTAGCCGGGCTTGCGGTGGATCTCGACCAGGTTGGCGAAGTCGGGACGCCGGGCGTCGTCGAGCCAGTAGTAGTAGGTGAACCAGGAGTCCGGCTCGGCGACGAGGACCAGCTCCCCGGCGCGGGAGTGCGCCAGCCCGTTCTGGGCCTTGCCCTCCTCGTCGAGCACCTCGGCGACCCCGGGCAGGCCCGCGCAGAGCTTGGCGACGGCCGGGATGTCGGCGGGGTCGGCGACGTAGACGTGGGCCACCTGGTGGTCGGCGACGGCGAACGCGCGGGAGGTCCAGGGGTCGAGATACTCCATGCCGTCCTGGGTGTAGACCTCCAGCAGCCCCTCGGTGCGCAGCAGCCGGTTGACGTCGACCGGGCGGGAGACGTCGGTGATCCCGTACTCCGACAGGGCCACCACGGTGGTCCCGCGCGCGGCGGCGGCGTCCAGCAGGGGTGCCAGCACGGTGTCGAGCTCGGAGGCGGCGGCGGCCGAGCGCGGGTCGGACGGGCCGAACCTCTGCAGGTCGTAGTCCAGGTGCGGCACGTACGCCAGGGTCAGGTCCGGGTCGTGGTCCTTCATGATCTGCTCGGTGGCGCGGCAGATCCAGGTGGACGAGGCGATGCCCGCGCCCGGGCCCCAGTAGGTGAACAGCGGGAAGTCACCCAGCTTGCCGGTGAGCTCGTCGTGCAGCTGGGGCGGGTAGGTGTAGCAGTCGGGGTCCTTGCGCCCGTCGGCCCGGTAGATGGGCCGGGGGGTGACCGTCCAGTCGACGTCGGCGCCCATGGCGTACCACCAGCACACGTTGGCCACGGTGAAACCGGGCCGCTCGCGCCGGGCGGCGTGCCACAGCTTGTCCCCGCCGACCAGCGCGTTGTGCTGGCGCCACAGGAAGACCTCGCCGAGCTCGCGGAAGTACCAGCCGTTGCCGACGACGCCGTGCTCGGTGGGCGCGACGCCGGTGAGGAAGGTCGACTGGGCCGAGCAGGTGACGGCGGGCAGCACGGTGCCGAGCTCTGCCTGGAAGCCGCCGTCGGCGACGGCGCGCAGCCTCGGCATGTGGGCCAGCAGTCTCGGGGTGAGGCCCACCACGTCGAGGACCAGCAACGATGTCATGCTTTCACTCCAAGGTCGCGCATCTCGGCGCGGGCGAAGTCCAGCTCGTCGGCGATGCCGCCGGCGAGCTGTTCGGGCGTCTGCGGGCGCAGCGCGGGTGGCAGCACGCCCCAGGTGTAGGTCTCCACGTCGAAGTGGTCGCACAGCGGTTCGGGGCCGCCGACGAGCTCCGCGAGGGCCTCGCGGAGCACCGGCGCGGTGGTGGCGAGCGGCGCCTGCGGTGCGACGTGCAGCGGTACGTGGTAGTGGACCCGCCACGGTCCGGGCAGCTTCCGCTCGAACGCCTCGTCGAGGTCGTCGGCGGCCTCGCCTGCCGCGTTGCGGGTCTGGTGCAGGAAGCGCGGCTCGACGTACTCGCGCAGGGTCTCCGGGTCGTCGCTCTCCAGGGCCGCGGAGACCTGGACCTTGACGACGGGCAGGCCCGCCTCGGCGTACCGGCGCAGCGCGTCGGCGGGCCGCTCCCAGGCGCACGCCAGGTGGGCGAGGTCCAGGCAGACGCCGAGCCGGTCGGTGTCGACGCCGGACAGGGCGCGCACGGCCTGTCCGGTGGTCTCCACCACGCAGCCGGGCTCGGGTTCGAACGCCACCCGGATGACGCGGCCGGTGGCGGACTCGACGGCGGCGAGCCCGGTGGCGAGCTCGTCGAGCCTGCTCATGGCGAGGCGGGCCATGTCCTCGTCCCAGGGGTCGCGCCAGGCGAGCGGGAGCGTGGAGATCGATCCCCTGGCGGCGTCGTCCGGCAGGAGGGCGGCCAGGACGTTCGCCAGGTCGAGGGTGTAGGCGAGCCGGTCGGAGGTGGTCCAGTCGGGGTGGTAGACCGCGTGCTTGACCACCGGGTCCTGGAACGAGCGGTAGGGGAAGCCGTTGAGCGTCACGACCTCCAGCTCACGCGCGTCCAGCTCGCGGCGGAACCCGGCCAGCAGCGCGGGGTCGGCGGCGAGCGCGGCGGCGACGGGCGCGGCCAGCCAGAGCCCGAGCCCGAGCGTGTCGGCGCCGAGGCGGGCGCGGATCGGCACCGCGTACGTGTCGAGCTGCTCGACGATGCCGCCGAGGTCCTCGGCCGGGTGCACGTTGGTGCAGTAGCTGAGGTGCAGCGTCCGCCCGCCCGGATGGGTCAGCCGCATCAAGACCCTCCGCGCTTGATGGAGCTGCCCTCGAACGTGGGCTCCTTCGCTCCGGCGACCTCGGACAGGTCCAGGCGGCCCGACTGGCCGTAGAACTCCACGGGGTTGCGCCAGAGCACCCGGTCGACGTCGTCCTCGCTGAACCCGGCCTCCAGCATCGCCCTGCCGGTCTCCAGGGTGAGCAGCGGGTCGGACACGCCCCAGTCGGCGGCGGAGTTGACCAGCACCCGCTCCAGGCCGTGCTCGCGCAGGATCTCCACCATGCGCGGCGGCGACATCTTGGTCTCGGGGTAGATGGAGAAGCCCATCCAGCAGCCCGCGTCGTGCACGATCCCGGCGGTGACCTCGTTGAGGTGGTCGACGGCGACCATGCCGGGCGCGATGCCGGACGAGGCGACGACGTCGAGGGTGCGCTGGGTTCCCCTGGCCTTGTCGCGGTGCGGGGTGTGCACGAGCGCGGGCAGCTCGTGGTCGACGGCCATCGCGAGCTGCCGTTCGAAGGCGTCGTCCTCGGCGGGGGTCATCGAGTCGTAGCCGATCTCGCCGACCGCGACGACGCGGTCCTTCTCCAGGTAGCGCGGGAGCAGGTCGAGCACGGGACGGCAGCGCGGGTCCCCTGCCTCCTTGGGGTTCAGCGCGATGGTGGCGTGGTGCAGGATGCCGAACTGCCCCGCGCGGTACGGCTCCCAGCCGATCAGCGAGTCGAAGTAGTCGGTGAACGAGCCGGGGTTGGTCCGCGGCTGGCCCAGCCAGAAGGCGGGCTCCACGACGGCGAGCACCCCGGCGGCGGCCATCCTCGCGTAGTCGTCGGTGGTGCGCGACGTCATGTGGATGTGCGGGTCGAAGATCCGCATCAGGCCTCCTTCTCGCTGGTCGGACGGTCGAGCTTCTCGCTGGTCAGGCGGCCGAGCAGGGCGGTCGCGTCGTCGGGGGTGGGGCGCCCGGCCGCGGTGCGTTCCTCGGCGAACGCGGCCAGCATCCCGGCCAGTTCGGCGTCGGCCCGCTCCTCCAGCCGGTCCACGGCGGCGAGCGGCACGCCCATGAACACGCACTTGAGCACCGCCTGCCGCCACATGGTCTGGTCGAGGTGGCGGGCGTAGGGGCCGAGCGCGGCGGCCACCAGGCGGGTGTCGTTGGTGCGGATCGCGTCGTGCAGGAGCGGTACCGCCTCCGCGCCGAGGGGCAGCAGCGGCAGCGCCTTGAGCACGGCGCGCTTCTCGTCGGCGTCGCCGTACCGGTAGAGGTCGGCGACCTGCCCGGCCACCGCGTCCGGCGGGAGCGCGGCGAGCAGGACGGCCCTCGCCGCCTCGTCGGCCGTCCAGCCGGGCGCGTCCGGCAGCGGTGCCCGTCCGGCGCGCCGTCCCGCGGAGGCGAAGTGCCGCGTGACGCTCTCGGGCTTGGCGGCGACGCTTTCGCGCGCGCCGGCGAGCCACTCCTGGTCGAGCGCCTTCAGCAGGCCGTCCGTCCGGATGCTCGGTCGTGGGGTCATGCGTTCGTCCCTTCTGCGGCGGCCGCGCGCAGGAAGTCCAGGGATCGGGCGGCCACCTGCGGCGCGGCGTGCGAGTGGCGGGGCAGCTCCACCGCGACCAGGCCCCGGTAGCCGCTGCCGGCCAGGGCGCGCAGCACGGGCGGGAAGTCGATCTCCCCCTCGCCGAACTCCAGGTGCTCGTGCACGCCGCGGCGCATGTCGTCGATCTGCACGTTGACCAGGTGTCCAGCGACGGCCGTGACGCAGTCGGGGACCGGGTCGGGCTCGAGGCAGCGGCAGTGGCCGATGTCCAGGGTGATGCCGAACCCCGGCGGCTCGCCGAGCTCGGCGTGCAGCTTGCGCCATCCGGCGATCGTCTCGACGAGCATGCCGGGCTCGGGTTCGAAGCCCAGCGGCACGCCGGCGGCGGCGGCCGTCTCGGCGAGCCGGGCGCAGCCGTCGACGAGCCTGGCCCAGGCCGTGGCCTCGTCGACCGCCTCCGGGCGCACTCCCGCCCAGAACGACACCGCCTCGGCTCCCAGGTCGGCGCCGATGGCGACCGCCCGGTTCAGGAAGTCCAGGCGCGTCTCGCGCTCGTCGTGCAGCAGCGTGGGGGCGTGCTTGTGCCACGGGTCCAGCAGGTAGCGGGCCCCGGTCTCGACGACCACGCCGAGCCCGAGGTCGCGCAGCAGGTCGGCCGTGGCCGCGACCCTGCCCGCCAGCCCTTCCTCGTACGGGTCCAGGTGGTCGTGGTCGAGGGTGAGGGCGACCCCCTGGTAGCCGAGGTCGGCGATGACCCGGAGCGCGTCGGCGAGCCGGTGGTTGGCGAACCCGTTGGTGCCGTAGCCGAACCTCGGCCCGGGGGTCGTGTCGGTGCTGCCTGAGCTCACGTCGGGGACACCTTTCTCGCGAGGGCCCGGCCCAGGGGGACGGCCGCCGCGACCGCGATGCCCTCGCGGGTGGCGCCGCTGCGGGCGACGAGCGCGCCCTGCAGGGCGGGCAGCGCGACGATGCCGGTGCCGACGGCGGCCCGCATCCGGGAGGGCGACGGCTCGGCGACCGCCTGGGCCTGGGACAGGCCGAACCTGGCGGCGTACCAGCCGGTGAGCCCCGCCTGCACGGCCCGCACCACCTGCGCCGCGCGCGCGGTCTGCGGCTTCGGGGAGGCGTCGCCGCGTCCCAGGGCGGTGGCCACCGCGAGCGCGACGGTACCGGCCAGGGTCGCCACCGGAAGGCTCCGGTCGGAGCCGGACACCTCGGCGCGCGACAGCGCGGTGAGCAGGTAGGTGTGGGCGGCGACGGTGAGGGCCGAGGGCAGCGCGTCCGCGACGCTCCGCCCCGGGGTGGCGCCCAGCAGCACGTCGAGTCCCCGGCAGAGCGCCATCGCCAGGGGGCCCGCCGCGGTGTTCTTGGCCACCAGGTCGTACGACCAGACGGCGGCGGCGAGCGGGACGGCGACCGCGAGGGCCCGGCGGCCGCCGGAGAGCCCGGCCGCCGCGAGACCGGCGACGGTGAGCCCGGCGGCGATCCCGAGCGCGGCACCGGGCGACACGCGGCCGGACGGGATCGGCCGCTCCGGGCGTTCCACCGCGTCCAAGCGGCGGTCGGCCCAGTCGTTGGCGGCCATTCCCGCCCAGTACAGGCAGACCGAGGAGCAGGCCAGGCCGAGGGTCCTGCCGCCGAGCACCTGCCCGGCGGCGGCCCCGGCGACGACGTCACCGGGGACGGACAGGGCGGCGGGGGCGCGCACGAGCTCCACGAGGTCGCGCAGCGACGGCATCAGACCGGTTCCTCTCCGCCGAGGGTGCCGGCGAACGCGCGCAGCACCCGCCACTGGTCGGCCAGCGCGTGCGGCACCACCCCGAGCGGGTCCTTGAAGAAGAAGGCCAGCTCGCTCAGCGGACCGGTGCGGCCGGAGCGGTGCGCCGCCGCCGTGAGCCTCGCCAGGTCCAGGATCAGGGGCGCGGCGAGGGCGGAGTCACAGCCGTGCCAGGTGAACTCCATGCGCATGGGCGTACCCAGGAACCCCTCGAAGGTGACAAGGTCCCAGGCGGTCTTGAAGTCGCCGATGTCCTCCACGTACTCGATGCGGGTCTCGCCCTGCGGGGTGTAGCCGAGCGTCTCGCCCAGCACCCGCTGCTTGCTGGCGGCCTTGGCGGCGTTGGCGGCGGGGTCGGCGAGGTTGGCGCCGTCTCCCCCGCCGAGGAGGTTCATCCCCGACCAGGTGCGGACCCGCAGGTTGCGCTGGGCGAACATCGGGGCGAGCACCGACTTGACGAGCGTCTCGCCGGTCTTGCCGTCGTGGCCCGCGTACGGCAGCCCCGCCAGGCCGGCGAGCCGGTCCAGGGCGGGCAGCCGGGCGCCCGTCGATGGGGTGAAGTCCACGTAGGGGCAGCCCGCGCGGAAGGCGGCGTACGCCGTCAGGGCGCTGGGCGGCAGCAGGTCCCGGGAGACCGCCAGCTCGGCCTCCAGCAGCTCCAGGTCGGCGTACGCCGGATGGGGCGCGGGTGCCGGCTCGGTGGTCGAGACGTTGATGACGACGACCCGTTCCAGGCCGTGCCGCAGCCTGAACTCGGTGATGTCGGCGCTGATCAGCTCCGCGGTCGCGGCCTGGTTCTCGGCGAGCGGCACCTGCCGCAGGTTCTCCTCGACGCCGGCGAGCTCGTCGCGCAGGGCCTCGACCAGCCGGGACGGGACGATCCCGGCTCCGGCGAGCGCGGCCGCCTTCTTCTCCAGCGGGGTCGGCACGATGTCGTGCCCGCCGAACACCAGGTCTCCCAGACCTGGCAGCCCGGCACCACCGAACTCGGGGAGTTCCGTGACGCAGCCCGTCGGCTGGGCGAGACCGGCACGCACCGCTAGCGCTCCGATCACGCTCGTGACGGCGACGGACCCTCGTGCTCCTACCAGCCACACTCCCGTACGCATCTGGCCTCCTATGGTGAGTCGACTCCTGGGGGATGACGGTTTTCATCCGTCCGGCCGAGGCCGGACGGCGCCGATGACATCACCATTTCGGCCGTCCGGTCGGAAGGGATGTCACGGCGGGCATACGTGGTCGTTAAAACGGAGGAGACGACCCCGCAGCGGGCCGAGCCGGTAGGTCCGACCCGCTTGTGCAAGGAATCGTACGTTGTGCGGATATTACGGATATATGTCTCAGGGCTATATTTTTCCGTCATAGCAGCTCAACGTAAAAAAATTCTGTCAGCGAGCTCAGTCAGGAATCCCGGACCGGGACGTCCGGCCCGAGAGGTTCGCCCTGAGGGAGTCGGTTCGGATTTCAGGCCGGTTTTCCGCGCGGGTTCCAGCCGGGAGGTCCGGCTGTTCCCCGTCGGGGTTTCGGCCTGAGGGTTCGGTCCGAGGGGTCTTCGGTCCGAGGGGTTTTCAGTCCGAGGAGAAGGCGGCGTCAAAGGCGGTGGTGGGCGGGGTGATGGCGTTGAGCTTGCGGATGACGGCCAGCGCGTCGGGGGCGCCGTCGAGGCGGTCCATGCCGGCGTCCTCCCACTCGATGGAGATGGGGCCGTTGTAGCCGATGGCGTTGAGGGCGCGGAAGCAGTCCTCCCAGGGCACGTCGCCGCGTCCGGTGGAGACGAAGTCCCAGCCGCGGCGCAGGTCGGCCCAGGGCAGGTGGGAGGCCAGGCGGCCGCGGCGGCCGTCGCCGGTGCGGACCTTGGCGTCCTTGCAGTCGACGTGGTAGATGCGGTCGGCGAAGTCGAGGATGAAGGCGACCGGGTCGATCTCCTGCCAGACCATGTGGGAGGGGTCCCAGTTCAGGCCGAACGCGGGGCGGTGGCCGATGGCCTCCAAGGTGCGCACGGTGGTGTGGTAGTCGTAGGCGATCTCGCTGGGGTGGACCTCGTGGGCGAAGCGGACGCCGACCTCGTCGAAGACGTCGAGGATGGGGTTCCAGCGTTCGGCGAAGTCGGCGTAGCCGTCCTCGATCATCTGGGGGGGCACGGGCGGGAACATGGCCACGGTGTGCCAGATGGAGGAGCCGGTGAAGCCGACCACGGTGTCGACGCCGAGTTTGGCGGCGGCGCGGGCGGTGTTCTTGATCTCTTCGGCGGCGTTGCGGCGGACCTGTTCGGGGTCGCCGTTGCCCCAGATGCGGGCGGGCAGGATGCCCTGGTGGCGGGCGTCGATGGGGTTGTCGCAGACGGCCTGGCCGACCAGGTGGTTGGAGATGGTGTAGACCGACAGGTTGTGCTTGGCGAGCAGTTCCTGTTTGCGGGGGATGTAGTCGTCGTCGCTGAGGGCTTTGTCGACCTCGAAGTGATCGCCCCAGCAGGCGATCTCCAAACCGTCGTATCCCCAGCCCGAGGCCAGGCGGCAGACCTCCTCGAACGGCAGGTCGGCCCACTGGCCGGTGAACAAGGTGATCGGCCTGCTCATGTTCCCTCCACAGATGTGAGACGGCTCTGGTCGGCGGCGCTGCGCTCGACCGCTTCCAGCACGCGCTGGACGTTCAGCCCGTCGTCGAACGACGGAGTCGGGGCGACACCGGCGGTGATCGCCTCGACGAAGTCCTTCACCTCGTGGGTGAAGGTGTGCTCATAGCCCAGGCCGTGGCCCGGCGGCCACCACGCCCCCGCGTACGGGTGCCCGGCCTCGGTGACCAGCACCCGGCGGAAGCCCGCCTCCTCGGCCGGCAACGCGTGGTCGTGGAACCACAGCTCGTTCATCGCCTCGAAGTCGAACGCCAAACTCGCCTTGGAGCCGTTGACCTCGATCCGCAGCGCGTTCTTGCGGCCGGTGGCGAACCGGGTCGCCTCGAACGAGGCCACCGCCCCGCCGCTGAGGCGGCCGATGAACAGGGCCGCGTCGTCGACGTCGACCTCGCCCATCTCCGTACCGCTTCCGTTGCCGGTGTCGGCCGACAACCCCGCCGAGGCGCCGGCGAGGGGCCGCTGGGTGATGAACGTCTCGGTCAGCCCCG
>NZ_JBFAAE010000022.1:131072-132439 GCF_040639575.1 Streptosporangium sp. NPDC023825
ACGGCAGGTACTCGGCCACGTTCTCCTTGGTGATGGTCTCGGAGGCCAGGGTGATCGACTGGGGCACCTGGTTCTCGACCAGGTCGCTCATGCCCTTGCCCTGCGCGATCAGGCGGGCCAGCTTGATCGCCGAGGAGGCCATGGTGGGGCTGTAGGTCACGGTGGCCTCCAGCACGCCGGAGCCGGCCTGGATGTCGCGCATCGCGTTGGCCGAGCCGGCGCCGCCGACCATGAAGAACTCGCTGCGCCCGGCCTCCTTGATCGCGGCCAGCACGCCGATGCCCTGGTCGTCGTCGTGGTTCCAGATCGCGTCGATCTTCTTGTGCGCCTGCATCAGGTTGGCGGCGACCTTGGTGCCCGACTCCACGGTGAACTGCGCGTCCTGCTTGGCCGTCACGCTGAAGCCGTAGGTCTTCAGCGCGTCCTCGAAGCCCTTGCTGCGGTCCTGGGTCAGCGGCAGGGTGGCGATGCCCTGGATCTCCAGGATGACCGGGTTGGCCACCCCCTTGTCCTTGAGCTTCTTGCCGATGTAGTGGCCGGCTGCCACGCCCATGCCGTAGTTGTCGCCGCCGATCCAGGTGCGGTAGGACAGCTTGTCGGGGAAGACCCGGTCCAGGTTGATCACCGGGATGCCGGCGTCGGAGGCCTGGCGGGCGATCTGGTTGAGCTGCTGGCCGTCGTTGGGCAAGATCACCAGCGCGGAGACCTTGGCGGCGATCAGCGACTCGACCGCGGAGATCTGCGCGTTGATGTCGTTGGTCGGCTCGACCGGCTTGAACTCGATGTCGGAGTACTCCTTGGCCGCGGCCTCGGCGTTCTTGGCGATCGCGGCGATCCAGCCGTGGTCGGCCGCGGGCGCGGAGAAACCGATGACGACCTTGTCGCCGGGGGCGTCGTTGCCACCGGTCGCGGCCGGAGCCGGCGCCGGCGCCGAGGCCGCCGCCGGGGCCGGGGCCTCGTTGCCCGTGCATGCCGTCACCAGCGCACCCGCGCCGATGACCGCACCGCCGAGCAGGAAGCCCCTGCGCGCGACGTTTTCTGTCATGACCTTGCTCCTTCTTGGGGGTGAATCCTTGGGGGGTAGAGCGCGTGACGCGCCCCGCGAGCCTTTGACCGGTCCGCGGGACGCGGGTCTAGGTTCTCGATTCGAGGCTGCGCCGCTGGAGCAGCACGGCCACCACGATGATCAGGCCCTTGGCCACCAGCTGGTCGCTGGTGTTGAGCCCGTTGAGGATGAACAGGTTCGTGATCACGGTGAAGATCAGCAGACCCAGGATCGACCCGATGATCGACCCGCGCCCGCCGGTCAGCAGCGTGCCGCCGATGATGACCGCGGCGATCGCGTCCAGCTCGTACAGATCGCCGTG
>NZ_JBFAAE010000023.1:0-127150 GCF_040639575.1 Streptosporangium sp. NPDC023825
ACTGACGGCACCCGCCCGCCGACGACACCCGAAAGGCCCGCCGCCGGCGAACCCGTCCCGGCGGCCTGCCGGTGTCGGCCGCACGACCCGGGCGGCGATTCTCCTACCACCCAACGCTTCGGCTGTTCAGCCCTCCGCGACCTCCCCTGAACATTCCGGCAATATAGGCCTTGGACGCGACCATTGAAGCAACCGTTCCCGATCCCCTTATCCCGAATTCGAATTTACGGGGATCCAGCAGGGGATCAGTGGAGATGAATTTGGCGATGGTGGGGTCGTAATAGCGGGCATCGAGGTAGTTCAGGCTAGTGGCAGCGGCTTCGCTCTTGCCGAGGAAGCCACGATCGGTGAAGGGCAGATCGTCTTCGCCGCGGCGCTGGCCGAAGGGCAGATACCGTTCACGGTTGATGGCGCCCGTAGCGTCGTTGATGGCCAGCTGGGTGCTGCTATGGGTGCCGGACAGCGGCCAGGTAAGGGTCTGTCAATCAAACGGCTCTGGCTCCGGTCCCTGAGGGTCACGAGTTCTCAGCGGCGGACCGCGGTGAACAGGGCGTAGCTGATCTGCGGGATCTCCCCGAAGCGCCGGTACATCTCCGCGCAGACGGCGAGCTGCTCGCCGATCTCGCCGCCCAACTGGATGGCGGAGGCCGGGAGGATGTCGCCCACGAGCTGGAAGGACCGGCTGATGTTTGGCCATATGTCGTGAAATATCTCGATCTTCAACCCGGCGCGGTCCATCTCCTCGTAGAACTCGTCCACGGTGGGCAGGAAGTGGACGTTGAAATTGCGGGAGAAGTGCTCCAGGTCCGCGGCGTCGTCGTCGGCGAGCGGACCGAGCAGGTACCACTCCCCCACCACGAACCGCCCGCCGGGGCGCAGCACCCGGGCGATCTCGCCGAGGACCGCCGCGGGGTTCTCCATGTGGACGAGCGACTCGATGGCGTACGCGGCGTCGAAGGAGGCGTCGTCGAAGGGGAGCCACATCGCGTCGGCGAGCTGGAAGTCGGCGTACCCCTGGCCCCGGCCCGCCTCGGGGCGGGCCTCGGCCAGCCGCACCTGGTACTCGCTCAGGGTGACCCCGGTGACGTGGACGTCGCGCGCGGTGGCGATGCGCGCGGCGGGCCTGCCGGTGCCGGAGCCGACGTCCAGGACACGCTCCCCGGGAACGACCTCCAGGCGCTCGGCCACCAGGTCGGTGAGGTGGTCCGTCGCCTGGGCGACGGGCGCCTCGTCGTAGTCGTCCGTCCAGTAGCCGACGTGGAGGTTGCCGCCGAACGCGTCGGCGCAGGAATCGGTGAGCTGGTTGTACATCTCGCCGATCGCCTCGGGCGAGAGCTTTTCCTTACGGGCCATAACCAACCTGCCTCTCAGCGGCGGTCCGCGTGAAACCCCGTGGCGGGACGGCCCCATGAAGGACGCGCCTGCCAGGGAGCATGCGGCCGTGCGAGACCGCACGCTCATCCACCCGCGGCATCTCCTGGAAATCCCGGGACGAACGCTCGCGGTGCGGCATTCTCGGCGTTCTCGGAGTTCTCGGCGTCACCGCACTTCACTTCGTGCGGTCGCCAGATTACTCAGGCCGCCCCCCGGCAGGTGCCGGGCCTGCACCGCCTGTCAGGTAAACCTTCGTCCATGAGACACCGCCCCCGCACGGCCACCGGGAGGGCTCCCGCGGGGTGCCTCATCCGGTTCGCGTGCCCGGCAGCAGCTCCACCCGCCGGTCCTCACGCTCGACGATCACGAACGTGCGCCCGTTCCCCTTCCTCCAGTCCGCCACCGTGATCAAAGGGATCAGGTAGTAACGATCCCCGCGCGTCATCAGCAGGCGCAGTCCCTCGTAGCGGAACGGGTAGGTCTTGTCCGCCAGCGTGACGCGGGTGACTCCCGGAGCGTTGAGCGCGAGCGTCTTCCCGCTGTAGATGGCGACCGAGGTGTGGTGCGGCAGGGAGGCCACGAGCTGCTCCGCCGTCGCCTCTCCCTTGCGGTACGCGTGCAGGGACGCCGCCCACAACAGGCAGAGGACCGAGGTCACCACGGCGGCGGCGAACGCCGTGCGGCCGACCGCGAGCCGGCGCGTCGGCCAGGTGAGCAGCAGCGGGCCGACGATGCTCAGGGCCAGCACGACGAAGGTGTCGACCTGCCATCCGGCCAGCGCGGCGAACGCCAGAGCGGCCCCGCAGGCCGTCACGACGGCTCCGCCGAATCTCGGGTCCGCCGCGATCCGGACCCGCCTCCTCGCGGCCAGCGCCGCGCCCGCCGCGCGGGCCCGTTGCGGAAGCGCGGCGGTCAGCGACGACCGGTACGTCGTACCCGCCAGGAGAACGGCCGTACCGCCGACCATGAAGGGCAGGAAGGCCGGGGAGAAGATGTTCAGGCCCCGCAGGGCGTACTCGTCCACCCCGAAGCCCATGTCCGTCGCCTTCAGCTGGAACGACCCCAGATAGCCGTCCAGGTAGGCCCATCCCATGTAGATGAGCACCGCGCCGCTGACGGTCAGCAGAAGGGCGATCAGCCCTATCACGTCGAGCGGCCTGGACTGGTCGGGGTTCTCCTGGCCGGCCTGCGGCACGCTCACCCCGTCTGCAGGGGAGAGGGCGGGCCCGGGGAGAAAATCGGGTCGGGAGAAGGCGACGACACGGGCGGTTCGTGTGTCGGTTGTGGAGCGGTGAGACTGGGCGCCGGCCTCCTGCCGCCGATGCTCGGACAGGGGCCCTCGACGGGATCCCCGCCACCGGCCGGGCACGGTCTTCCCGGCGGGGCGATCGGATCGGTGGTGGGCCGCTCCCGCGGCGGTTCCGGCTCCGGCGTGTTCGCAGGGCTCATCGGCGCGAGAGTCTCCCCCGTCTCCGAGGAGCCCGGAGCGTCCGGGCTCTCCGTCACCGTCACGGTGATCACCGGCGGCTCGGCACCGCCGCCGCAACCGGCGAGCACGAGCAGGCCGGTGACCGTCAGGGCCGCCCGGCACAGGAGAGCCGCCGCCCTGGTGCCGTACGGCTCGCTCATGGTCGGCAGGCTCCTGAGGACGCGAGGGACATGGTCTCCTCATGTGCATCCCCCCGCCGTGGCCGGCCGTTACCCGACCGGCGTTTGGGTGCCTGACTTTCCCTTTCAACGGGACGCCCGGAAAGTCAATGGGACGTCCGGAAAACGGGACCGCGGGTCCCCGGGTCAGGTGGCGGGCGGCCGGAGGCGACCTTCCCGCCGATCCGGGTGGCGAGGACGTCCGCGGACGACCGGAGAGGCGAGGAAGGCCCCGCCGGGAAGGTCACGCTCCCGCCCGATCGGCCTCCCGCGCGCCGGACACCCGGCACCGGGCTCAGCCGGCCTTGCCGTTCGCCCCTGCCGCCTCCAGGAGCACCAGGGCCAGGCTGTCGGCGGCGTCGACGCGGCCCAGGGCGCCGGCGGCACCGGCCATGGCGGCGCGGGCGTGCGGGTCCCGCAGGAGGGCGTCGAGCTCGGCCAGGAGGTGGTCGGCGGTGGGGCCGTCCTCCAGGAGCGCGCGGGCGGCGCCCGCCTCGGCGAGGTAGCGGGCGTTCTGGCGCTGCTCGTCGGCGGCGGAGGGCACCAGGGGGATGAGGACGGACGGCTTGCCCACCGCGGTCAGCTCGGCGACCGTGCCCGCCCCGCTGCGGGAGACCACGACGTCGGCGGCGGCGAACACGTCGGCCAGCTCGGCACCGACGTACGGCACCGGGCGGTAGCGGTCGCGCACCGCCACGGGGAGCCCGGCGGCGATACGGGTGAACTGGGCGATCCAGCCGGGACCGCACTGGTGGATCACCTGGGCGCGGGAGAGCAGCGCGGGCAGGATCGCCTCGACCATGGTGTTGATCTGGCGGCTCCCCTGCGCGCCGCCGGTCACGTAGACCAGGGGCAGGTCGGACGAGAGCCCGAAGTGGCGACGTCCCGCGTCGACGTTGCCGCGCAGCAGGTGGGGACGCACCGGGTTGCCGGTGATGACGGCCCGGTCGCGCACCCCCGCGGGCAGGTGCTCGATCGAGGAGGGGTGGGTCAGCGCGATGCGCCGGGCGAAGCGCGACAGGATGCGGTTGGCCAGCCCGAGCGAGGTGATCTGCTCGTGCATCACCAGCGGCCGGCCCAGCAACCGGGAGGCGACGCCCAGCGGCACGCACACGTACCCGCCGGTCGACAGCACCACGTCGGGCCGGTAGCGGGCGGCGATGCCGAAGGCCTGGAACACGCCGACCGGGATCCGGAACAGGTCCGCGAGGTTGGTGGCCAGCTCTCGCGGGTTGGGCGAGCGCCTGAGCTTTCCCGCCGTGATGGCGCGGAACGGGATGCCGTGCTCCGCCGCGACGCGGGCCTCCAGGCCGGCCGCCGTACCGACCCAGAGCACGTCCAGGTCGAGCCCTCGCGCGGCGGCGTGGTCGCGCAGGGCCGCGACGGTGGTCAGCGCGGGGTAGGTGTGACCACCGGTCCCGCCTCCGGTGACGAGCAACCGCAGGGTCCGGCGATTTCCGGCCTCCATATGTGTCCATCCTTCCAATGTCACCGTGGTCCGCGCCCGGCCCGCGTTCGCGGGCCGGGCCGAAGTGCCCAGGGGCCTCGGGCACGGTACCCGACGTCCCAGTGAAGATCCACTTTGCCCTTCGTCGCCGCGTGGTCGCACCCGGTGGTTTTCCGACACGCCCGCCATCCGGGAGCGTCATCCGAACGGCTCTCGGATTTCGTGGTGATGAGTACGGTATGTGACATGGATCTGACCGATGAGCATTTCTCCGGGGCGTCGGAGCGTCTCGATGACGCGTTGACGGCGCTCCGGCGGCAGGCCGGGGCCGGCGCGGCGGCGCTGGACTATTTCGGCGACATCGCGGAGGAGTTGCACCCGATCGGATCCTGGCTGCGGCGGCCGGCCCAGGCCGGCGAGTGGCCGCACCACATCATGCCTCCCGTCTACGGTCTGCTGTTCGCGCAGGCGTGGTCGCTGGCGTTTCCCGGCGAGACGCCCTCGGTCTTTCCCGACGGTGCGGAGCGGACGGAGTCGGGGTGGATCGTGCACCGCGCCACGATCTGGTTCGGCGACACGTACGTTCCCGGCTGGCTCGACGTGAAGGCGCCGCTGATCGTGATCGGCGGGCTGGTGGTGGAGGGGCTTCTCGACGACGGCGACGCCTCGGAGAGCTACCTCGCGGTCACCGGTGACCTGCGGGCCCGCGCGATCCACAGCGCGGCGGACCATCTCGTGCTCGGCAGCGTCGCCGCGGGGGTGATCTTCTGTTCGGGCAACGACGGCGTCCTCGTCGTGGGCGGGGACATCGTGGCGGACCTGTTCGTGCCCGCCGAGCACGCGTACGAGCACTACGGCCGGCTGCTGGCCGGGGTCGTCGGCGCCGGGGACCGCGACGACATCGTGGCCGAGCGGGTGGCGCCGTGGCTGCCGTCGGGCTACGTCCGTCTCGGCGGGCAGGGCGCGCCGGTGGACAGGTGGCGCGTCCTGCAGGAGGCCGCCATGGGACGGTCACCGGTGCTCGCCCAGCCCCGGCCGGTGATACTCCCGCCCCCGGCGCTCCTGCTCTCGGCCCTGGCCGCGCCCTCCGGGGTGGAGGAGCTCGACCTGTCCGGCAGCCGCCTGCACCGCGTCCCGGAGGACATCTCGGCCCTCACCTCGCTGACCCGGCTGGATCTGGAGCACACGCCGCTGACCGGCCTGGACGGCATCGAGGGCCTGCGTACCCTGGAGCACCTGTCGATCAGGAACACGCCCGTGCGGTCGCTGGCCCCGCTCCAGACGCTGAAGGACCTCCGCCACCTCGACGTCTCCTACTGCGACGACGTCCAGGACTGGGCCGTCCTCCTCGAGCTGCCCGCGCTCGACACGCTCGTCGCGCACGGCTGCGCCCTTCCGGCGCACGTACGCGCGCAGCTCGTCGCCAGGTTCGCGGACCGGATCATCGGGCAGGGCCCGGGCCCGGCCGGCTGACCGTCCGGGCGCGGGCGTACGGGCCCGGACGTACGACCTCGGCGCGTACGGGCGCGGGTGTACGGGCCCGACCTCGGCGCGCACGGCTCAGAGGCGCTGCCAGAGGGCGGGGGTGGTGGACGGCTCCCAGCCGACCTGGGCGGTGTGCGCCTGCAGGCACCGGTAGCTCACGCCGGAGTGGGTGACCTGGGCGCCGACGGCGTAGGCGGTGCCGGCCCTCCAGGACGTGGCGCCCGTCTGGGTGGGCGTGGGGGTCGGCGTCGGCGTCCGGGTGGGGGTGGGCGTCGGGGTGGGGGTGGGCGGGGTGGTCCCGCCCTCCAGCTGGTAGCCGCGCATGTCGCGCAGGAGCAGATAGGTGTTCTGCAGCGAACCCGAGGTGTCGCCGAGGGAGCGGTAGATGCCCCACTTGGGGCGGACGCGGTCGGCCAGGAAGGTGTCGACGCCGGTCTTCACGGCGTCGATCACCGTGGTCCCGCCGCTGCGCAGGACCCAGCGCACCGACCCGGCGGTGCCGTTCCCGATCTTGATCTCGTACTCGACGTCGACCCACTTGTCCTGCAACGGTTCGAGGTCGGTCCGGCCCACCAGGACATCCTCGGCGAAGATCTTGTGCTCGATGGTCTGCTTGCCGCCGACCCTGCGCAGCGAGGTCACGGTGATGGGGGAGGTCCCGTTGCCGGGCTGCTTGGTCTGCATGATGTGGGTGAAGGTGGTGGTGGCCTTCAGCGTGCTCGGGATGTACATCGAGTAGGTGACCCGCCAGGTCTCGCCGAGCCGCCACTGCAGGTACGACCCGCCGTTGCGCATCCCGGTGACCTCGTGGCGCTGCCGGTCCGTGGCGGTGTCGCGGTCGGCCGTGTGCATGTCGAAGCGGAAGGCGCCGCCCGAGACCTTGATGTGCGGGGCGGCGGACGGGTGGGAGCCGGCCCGGTCGTCCTCGATGGTCTCGAAGGCGGACAGGCCCGTCTGGGCGGCGTCCGGCGCCCAGCGGAGCTGCCAGGCGGCGGTTCCGGCCGCGGAGGCGGGCAGGGCGGAGGTCGGTAGCAGCAGGGTCGCGAGGACCAGCAGAGCCGTGCGTGAACGTTTCATGGCGGCCACCTCTGAGTCGCGGCGTATCGGGGGGTGAACGCCATCCTGCCCCGGCGAAAACCGTTAGGAAAGCTTCCTAACGATTAAATTTTCTTAAGCGGGCAAGGAGATCTGGGTCTTGCGTGACAGGCCCACGCCACCTAACGTCACGTGTCACGTTAGGAAAGTTTCCTAATAAAGCGCCATGACGTGTCCACCACCCCCCACGCAAGGAGCGATGATGCGGCGCACCACCCCAGCCCTGGTGCTGACCGGGCTGCTGACGTTACTGTTCACCCTGCTCGTCCCGTCCGCCGCCCACGCGGACACCGCGACGTTCACCAAGGCGCAGGATTGGGGCAGCGGCTACAGCGGCCAGTACACGGTCAAGAACACCGGGACCGCCACGCTGAACGGCTGGACGGTCTCCTTCGACCTCCCGTCGGGCACGAGCCTCGGTACGTACTGGGACTCCCTGATGACCAGCAGCGGCAGCCGGTACACCTTCAGGAACCGGGAGTACAACGGCACCCTGGCGCCCGGGGCGAGCACCACCTTCGGCTTCACCGCCTCCGGCTCGGGCTCGCCGGTCAACTGCACGCTCAACGGCGCCCCCTGCGGCGGCGGGCAGAACCCCGGCGACACCACGCCGCCGAGCGTGCCGTCCTCCCCGCGCAGCACCGGCACGACGTCCTCCTCCATCAGCCTGGCCTGGAACGCCTCGACCGACAACAGCGGCACGGTCAAGGACTACCGGGTCTACGAGGGCTCCTCCGTGGTCGCCACCGTGACCGGCACGAGCGCCACGGTCTCGGGGCTGGCCGCCTCGACGACCCACACCTACACCGTCACCGCCCGCGACGCCGCGAACAACGAGTCGGCCAGGAGCGCGTCCGTCACGGCGACGACCCAGGCGGGTGGCGGCGGCGGCACGCCGGTCGCGGCCAACGGGCAGCTGCGGGTCTGCGGCACCAAGCTGTGCAACAAGAACGGCAAGCAGATCCAGCTGCGCGGCATGAGCACCCACGGCCTGCAGTGGTACCGGCAGTGCGTCACGACCGGCTCGCTGAACGCGCTGGCGACCGACTGGAAGGCCGACGTGGTGCGCCTGTCCACGTACGTCCAGGAGGGCGGCTACGAGACGAACCCGCGGGCGTTCACCGACCTCGCGCACACGCTCATCGAGCAGGTCAGCGCGCTGGGCATGTACGTCATCGTGGACTGGCACATGCTCACCCCCGGCGACCCCAACTACAACCTCTCCCGGGCCAGGACCTTCTTCACCGAGATCGCCCAGCGGCACGCCGCCAGGCCGAACATCCTCTACGAGGTCGCCAACGAGCCGAACGGCGTGAGCTGGAGCACCATCAAGGGCTACGCCGAGCAGATCATCCCGGTGATCCGGGCGCAGGACCCCGACGGGATCGTCCTGGTCGGCACCCGCGCCTGGTCCTCGCTCGGGGTGTCGGACGGCGCCACGGAGACCGAGGTGACGGGCAACCCGGTCAACGCCTCGAACATCATGTACACCTTCCACTTCTACGCGGCCTCGCACGGCACCGAGTACCTCAACGCGCTGTCCCGCGCGGCCGACCGCATCCCGATGTTCGTCACCGAGTTCGGCACGCAGAACTACGCCGGGGAGGACGCCAACGACTTCGCCATGTCCCAGCGCTACCTCGACCTGATGGCGAGCAAGAAGATCAGCTGGGTGAACTGGAACTTCTCCGACGACCACCGCTCCGGCGCGGTCTTCAAGACCGGCACGTGCGACGCCGGCGGCCCCTGGACCGGTACCACGTCGCTGAAGGAGGCCGGCGTCTGGATCCGTGACCGGATCCGCACCGCCGACGACTTCTGACCGGTTCTGACCGCAAGCAGGAAAGCCGGAGAGAACCGGCAACCGGGAAGACCGGGAAAGGACCCGGAAGGACCGGAAGAACTGGAGGGACCAGCGAGGGAGGCCGGCTCGGGGGCCGGCCTCCCTCCTCCGGCGAACCGGCCCGCTCCCCCGGCGGACCGGCCCCCGTTACCGCTGTGGACCGGCCCAGCCGGGGAACGCCCCGGCGAGGATCACGGCCGAGCCCGGAGGGTCACGCGGGGGCGCCGATCCTGAAGGACACGGCGAGGCGCCGGAGCCGGCGGCTCACGCGGGGGCGCCGAACCAGGTGGACAGCGCCTCGCGGAGACCGTGGTCCGCAGGGACGCCCGTCCCCTCGTCCGGGGCCGTCCAGGCGACGTAGCCGTCGGGGCGGACCAGGAGCCCGGCGGGGACCCGCCGGTCGGGAACGGCGGTGACGGCGGTGACGAGGTCCACCCGGTCCTTCCAGCCCGCCGCCGTCCCGGCCAGCACGTCCCCGCCGCCGAGGTCGAGCAGGAGCGGGCGGGCGCCGTGGGTCAGGTCGGCGAGCCGCGTGGTGCCCGCGTCCGTGGTGAGGGACAGCTCCGGCGCCAGGCCCCCGAGAAGGGCGTGCGGCGCCGGACCGGCACCGGCCGCGCCAGGGCGAACACCGCTGCCGGCCGGGCCGGGGCCGCCCGTGTCAGGGCGGCCCGTGTCAGGGCGGCCCGCGTCAGGGTGAACGTCCCCGCCGGCCGGGCCGGGGGTCGTCCCGATGCCGGCCATGTCGTAGCGGATGTCGGAGCCGGCGATGAGCTCGGCGACGCGCCGCCGGTTCTCGTCGTGGCAGAGCAGCTCGGCGAAGAGCGTGCGCAGCGCGGTGACCTCTCCCCCGGGTGCGAGCAGGGCGGACTGCGCCTGGGTGTGCATGACGACCCGCTCGCCGGCGGGGTACCGCTCGTCGTGGTAGGTGTCGAGCAGTCCCGGCGGCGCCCAGCCGCGGACCTCGGCGGCGAGTTTCCAGCCGAGGTTCACGACATCCTGCAGGCCGAGGTTGAGCCCGGGACCACCGGCCGCCGAGTGGACGTGCGCGGCGTCCCCTGCCACCAGCACGCGTCCGGCGCGGTAGCGGTCGGCCAGGCGGGTGTTGCCGCCGGTGAGGCGGCGGAGCACGTGGGGACCCCGCCCCCCGGGCGGGCTCATCGGCAGGTCGGCCCCGAGCACCCTGCGCACGCTGTCGCGCAGCTCCTCCAGGGTCATCGGCACCCGCTCGTCGACCTGCTCCCGCCCCCACTCCATGGTGGTGACGAGGTGTACGCCGGGCTCGAACGACGCGAGGGCGAACACGCCGTGCGCGGTGCGATGGATCATGAACGGCCTCCAGCGCTCCCCGGCCAGCAGCAGCTCGCCGGTCGCGGGGTCGAGCAGGGAGGCCGGCAGGGCGGCGTGGGCACTGCGGGACACGACGTCCTCGGTGGTGACGCCGGGAAAGCCGATGCCCGCCTTCTTGCGTACGAGGCTGTGGGCGCCGTCGCAGCCGACCAGGTAGCGGGCGCGCAGCTCGTAGTCGCCGTCGGGGGCGTGGACCTCGACGGTGACGCCCTCCTCGTCCTGTGACATGTCGACCAGCTCATGGCCGCGCCGGATCTCCACCCCGAGTTCGATCGCCCGCTCCTGCAGCAGTTGTTCCAGGCGACGCTGCGGGACCGGAAGGGTGTGCAGCGGGCCGGGATCCAGCGCGCTCAGATCCAGGAGCATGCCGCCGAACATGAAGTACGGCACCGGCGCAGGGGGTTCCGAGGCGCCGGTGAGGCGCCGGTACAGGCCCCGGCCGTCGAGAAGCCTGACCACCTCCCCGACCAGGCCGTTGGCCCTGGGCTCGTCACCCGGTTCCGGCAGCCGCTCCAGCAGCACCGGGCGGACACCGGCCAGGCTCAGTTCGCAGGCCAGCATCAGCCCGTTCGGGCCGCCACCGGCGATCACGACGTCGACGGACATCGGGCACCTCCTTGGTCGCGCTTGGTCGCGCTTGGTCGAATGGGGAAACGGGCGCGGTAACACGTCGCCCGCCGGGAGCCGGGACGGCCGGAAACGGGCGCGGAGCCCGTACGCGACCAGGCGACGAGGCCTGCTCCGGACCCGCGCATCTCCCGCTGCCGTCAATATAAGTTGACAGAACGCTCACGTCAACCACAGTTGACGCGAGGCCGGGAATCCCGTGAGGAGGACGTCCGGGCGCGGCCGTGACACCGGGACATCGGATTTCCCCGAGAATGGGGGTTCCTGCCAGGATTGGGACATGGTGAGGATCGGGCAGGTGGTGCTGGGCGTCACCGACATGGGGCGCGCCGTCGGATTCTGGACGCGGGCACTGGACTACGCGCCCCGCGAGGGGCAGGCCCGGGACGACTGGACCGTGATCGAGCCCGTGCGGGGGGACGGCGTCCCGCTGGCGCTCGGCCTGACGCGGACGCCGGTCCAGGAGCACCCCCGGATGCACCTCGACCTGTTCGTCCCCGACGCCGCGGAGCAGAAGGCCGAGGTCGAGCGGCTGGTGTCACTGGGCGCCGAACGGGTCGCCTGGGATCTCTACCCGGACGACCCCGACTTCGTGGTCCTCGCCGATCCCGAGGGAAACCTCTTCTGCGTCATCGACCTCGGCCACGGCTGAGTCCCGAAGCCGAGAGCATGTGACGACAGGCGGACGGCCCTGCGGCTGGGAACGACGCCGGAGCCGGCCCCGCGGGACTCCTCGGAGCCGGCCCACCGGTTCGCCCTCACCGCCCCGGCGAAGCCGGGCCACCCGTGGGCCGTCCGGCTTCCACGCCCGTCCCGCGCCACCACCAGGAGGTCTCCTTCCATGCACGCCATGCAGTACGAGATCGGGCTGCCCGCCGACTACGACATGGGGATCATCCGTGAGCGGGTGGCGACCAGGGGCCACGCGCTCGACGGCTACGCCGGGCTGGGCCTCAAGGCGTACCTGATCAGGGAGCGGGGCGTGGACGGCTCCGCGGTCAACCGGTACGCGCCGTTCTACCTGTGGAGCTCGCCGGCCGGGATGAACTCCTTCCTGTGGGGCGGGGGCGGCTTCCAGAACATCGTGCGCGACTTCGGCAGGCCGGTGGTCCGGCACTGGACCGGCGCCGGCTACGAGCGGGGGCCGTCGGCGGCGGCGGTCCCCCGCGCGGCCTCGCTCCGCACCGACCCGATCCCCGCCGACACCGACCCCGCGGCCGTGGTCGAGCGGGCCCTGGCCGGCCTGCGCCGGCACGCCGCCACGGCGGGCGTGCACTCCGCGGCCCTCGCCGTCGACCCCCGGCACTGGGAGCTGGTGCGCTTCACGCTTTGGGAGCACGAGGTTCCCGGGGAGGGGGACGGGACCGCCTACCGGGTGCTGCACCTGTCGGCACCGCATCTGGACGACATCGCGACGGGCCGCCACTGGTGACCGGGACGTCCCCCTACGCGGCCACGGCGGGCGAGCGGTCGGTGGCGATGCGGAGGGCGAGCCCGCCGAGCACGGCGCCCATCAGATAGCGCTGCACGCGCATCCAGGTGGGCCGCCCGCCGAGGAAGGCCGCGACCGAGCCCGCGGTCAGCACGATCAGCGCGTTGACCGACAGGGCGATGACGATCTGGGTGGCGCCCAGCAGCAGGCTCTGCGTGCCGACGTCGCCACGGGCGGGATCGACGAACTGCGGCAGCAGCGACACGTACAACACGGCGATCTTGGGGTTGAGCAGGTTGGTGACCAGCCCCATGGAGAACAGCCGCCGCGGGGGGTCCGCGGGAAGGACGCCCGGCGCGAAGACCGGCCGGGCGCCGGGCCGGACCGTCTTCCAGGCCAGCCACAGCAGGTACGCGGCGCCCGCGAGCTTGATCCCGACGTAGAGGGCGGGCACCATCGCGAAGATCACCGCGATTCCGGCCACCGCCGCCAGCAGGTAGACCAGGAAACCCGCCGCGACGCCCGCCAGCGAGATCATGCCGGCCAGGCGCCCCTGCGTCACCGACCGCGACACCAGGTAGATCATGTTGGGGCCGGGGGTGAGCACCAGGCCGAGGGCGATCGCGGCGATGCCCGCGAGAGCGCTGACAGAGATCATGAGCACATCATCGAGCAGCTTCCGCATCGAGAGAACGGCCAATTCCCGGGATTGGCCCGGAACCGGGCCGCGACCCATGCACCTGCGCCTGCACCGAACCAGCGGCGCCGGACCGCGGCACCTGCACCGGACCGGCACCGGACCGCGACACCGGCACCGGCACCGGCACCGGCACCGGCGTCGGCGTCGGCGTCGGCGTCGGCACGGGCACCGGCACCGATACCGGCACCGTGAGATCACCGGGCTCCACGTCCTCGCGGCTCGAAGGTGACCGCCGGGTACCGGGGGGCCGGTCGGCACCGGCGCCCGCCGTCCGCGCCTCCCGCGTCCCGGCCGGTTCCTCGGGCGACGGATCAGCTGTCGCGGCAGGCGCCGCAGTGGGCCCGGATGAGTGCGATCACGGTGCCGGCGGTGCGGTCGAGGTGGCTGCGGCCGTCGGGCAGCCGCGCCTCGGGGCTGATGTAGCTGTCCTGCCCCACGTGAGTGGCCGGGTCGAGCCGGTGCACGGTGATCTTTCCGGCGCGGCGGGCCCGGTTCCATCCGCTGCGGGAGAACAGCCGCCAGCGCTGGGGGAAGAGCCAGGTGCCGCTCCGCTCGATCCAGTCACCGCCGCTGGTGAGCTGATGCAGGTGATGGGCGTGGGTGAGATCGTTGGCGCCGTTGTGGAACCCGCCGAGCGTGATCAGCAGAAGCGGGGCGCGCAGGTGGGTGCGCAGCTCCTCGACCGCGCCGGTGGCGACCTGGGCGCCGCCGCTGTAGCTGAGCAGCACCACGGGTATGCCGCTGTCGGGCCGGTAGGCGGCCAGGCGCAGCTGGTTGGCGATCTGGGCGCCCACGGCACGGTTGTACAGGGGACGGTACCGGTGGTCGGCGGCGACGAAGATCTGCATGACGTTGTGCAGGAACAGCAACAGCCCGACGCGGTGGCGCAGCCACTCCCACACGGGCCGGTTGACGAGCGGGTCGGCCAGCGGGGAGTAGGGCTGCACCTGACCCAGCACCCGCAGCTCCGGCGCTCCGGCGATCAGGGCCTCGACCAGCTGGCCCCCGTCGCGGGTGTCGCGGAAGCGACGTTTCCCGATGCCGTCCAGATAGACCAGGTAGGCGTCCGGAGGACGGTCGGGGTCCGCGCCCCGCGCGTAGGGCATGCCCTGGGGGAGCTCGACGGTGGGAACCCGCCAGCCGGCGGTGTAGGCCATCAACTCGTAGCGGGCGAGCAGGGCTTCGGCGAGCAGGACCAGCCCGAACACCAGGACGAGAACGAGGACGAGGAACGGGAACTCGATCATGTGAGCAGCTCCCGTGTCCCGGTGGCGCTGATCCTCACGACCAGTCGCCGGACAGCCTCGACGGCGACGGCGAGCCCGGCTCCGGCGACGGCCAGGCAGCCCGCGGCGGCCCACCAGCCCAGCCCCGTCGCCGCGGCGAGCGGGGCGGCGAGACCGGCCCCGACCCCCGCGACGAGCAGCAGGTGCAGCAGGGGCCCGAGCAGGGGGAACGCCAGGACGGCGGCGAGAAGCAGCGGGGCGACCCGGCCGGGTGTCCAGACGAACGCGGCTCCGTCCGACGGCGGAGCGGACACCAGCAGCTCGGCGAGGGTCCACGCGGCCACCGGCCACAGGGCGAACACGACGCCCTCGACCACGGCACCGATCAGCAGGAGCCTGATCGCGACGGACCGCGACACGCTGGGCCGGCGAGCTATCAGGGGCAGGATCCGCCCGGCGGCTTCGGACAACCCCGCGAGCAACAGCAGGACGACCACGACGGGTGACATCGTTCAGCTCTCCGGCGGCGGATCGTCCGGGGCGGCCGACCGGCCGTCCCGGCCGCCCGGGTGCAGGTAGTGCTCGAGCTCGTCGGCGGCGCGCAGGTAGCCGCCTGCCTCGCGCTGGGCGACCTGCAAGGCGGCCGTCGCGGCCCGGAAGCCCGGCTCGTCGAGCAGGCGCCGGGCGAGGGCGTTCACGGATTCCACGGCGGCGTCCCGAGGACGGATCGACAGGCCGGCGCCGAGCTCGACCACCCTCCGGGCCACCAGCGGCTGATCCGCTCCCTGGGGGACCACCAGCATCGGAACCCCCGCGTACATGGCCTCGTTGACGCTGTTCATCCCACCGTGGGTGACGAACAGCGCCGCGCGGGCCAGCACCTCCGGCTGCGGTACGGAACGGCGGGCGAGCACGTTGCCCGGCAGCGGATCCAGCGCGGCCGGATCGGTGCGCCCGGTGGAGACGATCACGGTGCCGCCCAGCGGCGCGAGCGCGGTGGCGAAGTCGCGCAGCAGCCGCGGGCCGGCGTCGAACACCGTGCCCAGCGAGGCGTACAGCACCGGGTCCCGCAGGCGATCGGCCGGGAACGACGGGTCGGGCGGACGGGCGCCGAGGCTGGGGCCGACGAACCGGTACGACTGGTCGAAGTCCTCGGCGCCGGGCTGGAACACTCGCGAGGTGAAGACCAGGTTGAGCGGCTGGCGTATGTTCGCCAGGTCGATCAGGGGCAGCTCACGGGTGTCGTAGCGGCGGTGCAACGCCCACCGCGACCGCAGGTAGCCCTGGGCGCTGCGGGGACGCCTCGCCGCCGCGGCCAGCAACTCCCACGAGACGTGGGTGAGGCTGGGCACATGCCGGTTGAACGCGAACGTGGTGAACGTCGCCGCCGCCGGCACCCCGAGTTCCCGGGCCGCGACCGCGCCCCAGGGGCAGATGGCGCCGTGGACGACCAGGTCCGGCCGGACGCTACGCAGGTCGGAGAGCACGGCGGGCAGCAGGGCGACGGCGGTGCGCGCGAGCCCGTCCAGCATCGTGAGCGGCATCGGCGGATCGGGGAGCGGCTGGTCACCCCCGGGGTAGCGGCACACGGTCGCACCGGTGGCCCCGATCTCCTTCGAGAACGCGGGCGAGGTGTGATAGGTGACGGAGTGTCCACGGCGGACGAGCTCGGCGACGACCGGCAGCGTCGGGTTGACGTGCCCGTGCATGGCGATGTTGAGGAACGCGACGGTGCTCACCGGCCGACCTCCCGGACGTCGGTCCACGCCCCGGCCGGGCCGGCCGATGTCGCCGCGGGACCGTCGACCCGGTACAGGCCGGGCCCGCTGATGCGCAGCCCGTCGAAGAAGCGGCCCGCCGTGAGGGAGGCGGTGCTGATCAGCCGCCGGGAATGGCCGAAGTCCCACGGGGCGGGCCAGGTCTCGATTCCGGTCGGCACCACGACGGTCGGAATCCGTTCGGACACCTCGCGCAGGTCGCGCTCGATCTGATGCTCCAACAGCAGCAGCCCCGCCCTGGCCGCGACCGCGCCGGCCCGGCGGGGCGGATCGGCCGGGAGCGGCGACCAGCTCTTCTGGCCGGTCGACAGCACCACCACGCTGGCCGCCCCTGCCTGCAGGGCCGCCCGTACCGGGACAAAGGCGATCACTCCCCCGTCGACGAGCGTCCGGCCCTCCCGGTCCACCGGGGGCAGGATCCCCGGAATGGCCGCGCTGGCCAGGAGCGCGGACTCGAGGTCTCCGTGGTCGAGCAGCGCCTGAGCGCCGGTGGCCAGATCCATGGCCACCGCGGCGAAGGGGATCTCCAGCTCCTCGATCCGCGACGGCAGCGCGGCCTGGGCGATCAGCCTGCGCAGGCCGCGATCGGCGAAGACGCTGGCCCGCGAGGACAGGTAGCCGAACGGGAACACCTCACGGCGACGCGCGCGGGTCCACACGAGATCCAGCCATGGTGCGGCCTCGCCGGGGTGAGCGGCGGCGATCGCCCCGTTGAAGGCGCCCACCGAGGTTCCGATGATCAGATCCGGGACGAATCCTCGCTGCTCCAGCGCGTACCCGATACCGACCTGCGCGGCCCCGAGTACTCCCCCGGCCCCTACCACCGCCGCCACGGGACGGGGAAGGCCGCGCAGGCCCACCGGCTCCCGGCCCGCGTCCGGGCCGCTCGACGCCGGGGAGCGCGTCCCCTCGTCGCCCGTCATGGCCTGACGCTGCTCGTCGCCTCGCCGTGACCGCCCGGCCGGTCACCCTCGCTGACGCCGTGGAGAGCCGAGAAGGCCCGTCTCCGGCGATATGCAACGTTCATGATCCGTTCTCCCTCACCACGGCGCCTGATCGGACACGTGCCTCGGTCGGGACCGGGCGGTCACCACATCACCGGCTTCGCCGGCCGGCGGGTTCGCTCACGTCGCCATGATCGATGACGACGGTCGCCGGACGGGTGGCTGCCGGGAGGCGCGGTGGCAGGCTGGTGGTTCCGTTTGGAAACCGATGTGCTCAAAGCCCAGCGTACAGGCCCTTTTTTCATGGGAGGGCAACGACTTTCACGGGAGGGCGACGACGCGGTCCGGAGGATGAGGCGAGGACCGCGGCGTCGCCGGAGATCCCGGCCCCGGGCCGGGGAACCACCGCGTACCGGACGTCGAAGCCGGCGCGTTCCTCGTCGCCGCGCGGGAGGTTCGCGGTGGCGGCCGCTCCGGGTGGCCGCGCCGGCGGCCGCGGATCCGCGCTTGACGACAAAAGCTACTAGCCATAGCTTTTGAGCTATGAGCAATAGCCATGGAGTGCGCGTGACGGGTACGGAGTTCCTGGACATGCCCGGCGGGCGGCTGGCGTACGAGGTCATCGGGCCGCAGGACGGGCCGCTGGTGGTGTGCGCGCACGGCATGGGCGACACCCGCAGGGTGTTCCGGTTCCTGGCGCCGCGGCTGGCGGAGGCGGGCTACCGGGTCGCCACGGTCGACGTGCGCGGCCACGGCGAGTCCAGCACGGGCTGGCCCGACCACAGCCCCCGGTCGATCGGCGCCGACCTGCTGGCCCTGGTCCGCCACCTGGGCGGCCCAGCCGTCCTCGTCGGCAGCTCCTCCAGCGCCGGGGCGGTGGCGTGGACCACGGCGACCGCCGCCGAGGGCGAGGTGCGCGCCGTGGCCATGCTGGCGCCCTTCGTGGGACAACCGCAGCTCAGCCTGATGCTGCGGCTGGTGAAGGATCTCGTCATGGCCAGCCCGCTCCTGTGGGGGATGTACTACCGCTCGCTCTATCCCACGGCCAGGCCCGCCGACCTCCCCGGCTACCTGCGCGAGCTGAAGGCCACGCTGCGCGAGCCCGGCAGGATGGCCGCCGTCTCCGGGGTGGTCGCCCCCGCCGAGGGCCACTGGACCGACTGCGCCCCCCGCATGACCTGCCCCGTGCTCATCGTCATGGGGTCGAAGGATCCCGACTTCCCCGACCCCGCCGCGGAGGCCCGCCTGGCCGAGGAGGTGCTGAGGCCGTACGCCGCCACGGCCGGGGTCGCGATGATCGAGGGTGCCGGCCACTACCCGCACGCCGAGCTGCCCGAGGCCACCTTCGCCGCCCTGGAGGGCTTCCTGGCCGGAGCGGTCCGTGCCTAGGGCGGGCCTGACCCCCGGCGCGGTGGTGGACGCGGCGCTGGCCCTGATCGACGAGGAGGGGCCGGGCGCGCTGACGCTGGCCGCGGTGGCCGCTCGCACCGGGGTCGCCGCCCCCTCCCTCTACAAGCACGTCCGCGGCCTGCCCGAGCTGCGCAAGCTCGTCGGCCTGCGCGTGATGGACGACATGGCGGCGCGGCTCGGCACGGCGGCGACGGGAAAGAGCCGCGACGAGGCGACGGCGGCCCTGATGCGCGCCTGGCGGAGCTACGTGGTCGACTTCCCGCACCGCTACGCGGCCTTCCCCGACAACCCGCTGCTCGATCCCGACCTGGTCGGCACGGCGACCCGCCTGCTGGAGGTGATCCTCGCCGTGCTGCGCGGCTACGGGCTGGAGGGGTCTCGGGCGCTCCACGCCACCCGCTGCGTCCGCGCGGCCGTGCACGGTTTCGCCTCCCTGGAGGCGGCCGGCGGGTTCGGCCTGGACGAGGACCTGAACACCAGCTACGAGATGCTGATCGCCATGGTCGTCTCGGGCCTGCCCCGGGCGCCCGCGCCCTGAAGGGGATGGCCAGGCGCCGGCCGGACGGCGCGCCCAGGCTTCCCGGAACCGCTCATGTTCCGGGAACCGCTCAGGCTTCCGGGAACCGCTCATGTTCCCGGAAGCGCCCAGGATTCCGTGAAACGCCCATGTTCCCGAAAGCGCTCAGGCTTCCCGGAAGCGGATGTCGCGGGACGTCGCCGCCGGGGCGACGAAGTCGAGCATGCGCGCCCCCTCCACCTCCAGGTCCGCCCGCTCCCCCTCGCTCACCGGCGCGAAGAGCTCGACCTCGCAGATCGCCTCGCCCCGTTTCCCCGTCACCTTCCACATGCCCCGTACGAAGCCGTCGACCAGCACCGTCGCCTTGATGATGCCGTTGACGGTGAAGATCCGCCCCCGGTACTCCTCCTCCGCGATCCGGGTCCTGGTCCGCCGGTCGAACGACAGCAGCATGTTGTCGAACTCCGACAGGTAGCGCACCGGGGCGGGAGTCCCCGGGCCGGGGAGCGACGCCTCCGGCAGGTCGAACAGCTCCGCGCCGTCCTCGGTCGCGAAGGCCCGCAGGTCCATCTCGCGGACGATCTCCCCCAGGCGGGTCATGCCCGACCACTGCTGGACGTCCATCACCGTGGCGGGACCGTAGGCGGCGAGATAGCGGCGGATCGCCTCCTCGGCCAGGACGCGGCCGGGCCGCCCGTCCTGGGACCGGCCCAGCCACGCCTCCGCGGTGGTGTGGGCGGCCTGCCCGCCCACACCCCAGATCCCCCTCGGGGGGACCTGGACCAGCGCCAGCGTGTTGCGCACCCCGGCGACCAGGTCGGTGGCCGGGGCCTCCGGCCACCGCTCACGCAGCAGCGCGCCGAGCTCGCGGAAGGTCAGGGGGCGCTCCTCCACCAGCTTCCGCCCCACGGCGGCGAGCTCGTCCAGGTCCACGTCCGCCAGGCCCTTGCCGTGCGCCGACCCCCGCAGGCCCCGTGCCAGCGTCGGCCCCAGCAGCGGGCGCAGCGCCAGGCAGTCGTCGGCGGTGACCAGGTGGATGGTGGAGCGCATCAGCGACAGCCGCACCACCAGGCGCTCGTTGATCAGCCGGGCGAGATCGTCGGCGGCGAACCCGGCCAGGCGGGTCCACAGCCCGATGTAGGGAGGGTCGGGCGCCTGGGCCTGCATGCCGTACAGGTGGCGGACCGCCTCCAGCGCGGGCAGCTCCGCCCGGGCCAGCAGCAGCTGCCGCTCCAGGGTGGCCCGGTTGAGCGCGCGCCTGCTGAGCACCTCGGGCATGCGTGTCCTCTCGTGGGCGAGCCGCGACGGCGCAGCGTGGCGGCACGACTGCGCCTGACCGGCGACACCGTGACACCGCTTCCGGGTCCGCGCCAGAATAGCGGCACCCCGCGTGATCGGCATCAGAGAGTCGGCGGCACCCACATGTACGGCGTCGTCGTGGTGATCGCCTCCAGGCCCAGCCTCGCGAGGATCGGGCGGCTGGCGTCGGAGGCGTCCACCTGCACCAGGCGGAACCCCCGCGCCACCGCCAGCTCCGCCCGGTACGACACCATCGCCCGGTAGACGCCCCTGCCCCGCCACTCCTTCAGGGTCGAACCACCCCACAGCGAGGCGAAGTCGGTGCCCTCGTGGAAGCGCGCCCACGCCGCGCACACCACCTGCCCGTCCGCCTCGGCGATCACCACCGCGCACGGGTCCCCGGGACCGGCGAGGTCGCGCTCCAGCATGCCGGGCAGCCAGCCGCGGTCCGCGTCCCAGACCGTCTCCTCCAGCTCGCGGATGCGCTCCAGGTCGTCCCGCCCCGCCGCCTCGCGCAGCCGCACCCCGGCGGGCGCCGTCTTGGCACCGGCCAGCTCACCGGCTTCTCCGACGAACACCGTCTCCCGCTCCTGCGGCTCGAACCCGGCCGCCACGAGCCGCTCGGGCAGGTCGGCGGGCAGGTCGTAGCCGTGGTACTTCCACTCGACCTCGCGCCCGACCCGGGTGAAGAAGTCCCGCTGGCGCGCGATGAAGGCATCCAGCTCGGCACCCTCCAGACCGCCCAGGTCCCGATATGTCAGAAAACCCTGGCCGTGACCGTTCGACACGGTCCTGAGCAGCGGCCCGATCCGCTCGGCCGTACGGCCCGGCATCGGCCTGGCCCGGAGCTGCTCGTGATATGCCGCGAGGTAGGCGGAAGCCCGCGATGAGATGTCCATTGCGAACAGCCAATCACACACTCATCGCCTCCGACATGGTGTTATGGAGCCGGACACGGCCCGGAGCCTCTCATCCCGTCCCCTCGCCTTTACAACGTAGATTCACTGGCGGCCCTCGCGCTCGTCCCGGGCGGCGGGTCCGCCCGGCACCGTGTCGGGGATCTGATCGCGACACGTTCCACCGGGCGCGCCGTAACTGTCGGTGGCGACCCCTACTATGAGCCACCTCAAGGAGGGATAGCCGCTCATGGTTGACGCGCTGAGGGTTTCGCTGCTGGTCACGACCGATCTGCCGCCCGACACCGACCTGAAGGAGTTCGGGCGGTTGCTGGTCGACTCCGTGCTCACGCTCCAGCGGGGCGAGGTGACATACCCCGCGCTCCTGCGCGGCGGGGTGTTCTGGCTGGACCGGCCGCTGCCGCCGTCCGACGACGGGCTTCCCCGCGCGGCGGCCGAGGAGCTGCGGTTCGCGGCGCTGCTGGGCCACCTGTCGGCCGCTCACCCGCCGGGCTCGGCGAAGGAGACGGTCGCCGACGCGGGCCGGGCGATCACCGCCGCCGTCGCCGCCCGGTACGGCGACCTGGGCAGCCCGCCCGCCGTGATGGCGATCCGCGGTGAGGACGTGCGGGAGCGCACCCCCCGGTCGGCCATCGCGGTGGGCTCGGAGACGGCGGAGCCGCCGCCCGAGGCTGTGTCCTCGGCGTCCTCGGCGTCCTCGGCGTCCTCGGCGTCCCCGGCGTCCCCGCTTCCGGCATCTCCTGCGTCCCTGCCCGACGCGGAGTCCCTGGGCGCACCCGCCTGAACGCCCGGGACGGGGCCCTTCCGGCCCCACCCCGGCGGGCTGGTAGCTTCCCGTCCGTGGACGTGCACATCCGCTACGGGCGGCTCGAGGACGTCGAGGCGCTGCTGGCCTTCTGGCTGGTGGCCGCCGAGGGGACCGACAGACACGACGATCCGGCCAAGGTGGTCGCGCTGATCGAACGGGATCCCGAGGCCGTCCTCGTCGCCGAGATCGGCGGGAAGACCGCCGGCACGCTGATCGCGGGCTGGGACGGCTGGCGAGCCCATCTCTACCGGCTGGCCGTGGATCCCGCTCTCCGGAGGCGGGGGGTGGCGACCGCGCTGATCCGCGCGGCCGAGGAGCGCTTCGCGACGTTCGGCGCGTTCCGGGCCGACGCGATGGTGCTGCACGACAACGAGCAGGCCCACCACACCTGGGGCGCCGCGGGCTACGCGCCGCAGCCCCAGTGGTCCCGCTGGGTCAAGCCGCTGGGGTGATCCCCGGACCCGGTCCGCGACCACGGGTCGCCGGCGGCCCGGCGAGACGAGAGACACGGGTCGCCCACACTGCTCCGCCGACCGGGCGCCCTCCCCCGAACCACCGGCTCCAGGCGCTCCAGGCGCTCCAGGCGCTCCAGGCGGAGGATGACACACCCTCTGCGACCATCGCCATTTATGCGACTTGTCGCATTTTTGGAATATAAGAGGCGGATTCTCGAGGCATGCTATTTGTTTGCCCCGGCCAGACCTCGCCCGCTTGTCTTCATTCTTTCGCTGGGTAATCCTTGATTTGCGACACCGAGGCTGTGATATATCGCCAATTCGTATTTTCTGGTGATTCATTCGTGAGCACGGGACGTCGCACGGTTTCGCACTGCCGAGGCGGAGCTCGATGCCCGGTCGCCGGTGAACGCCCGCCGAACAGGTGACGGCAGGCACGACGCGCCGGGAGGCATGAATGAACGACGACGACACGCTGACGCTGCCCCCGCCCGCCTCGACGTCCCGGTCGACGTCCCGGCCTCCCTCGCGGCCGGGCGGCTCGCGGGCGGCTCCGATCCTGGGGCCCGCGTTCGTCGCGGCGATCGCCTACGTGGACCCCGGCAACGTGGCCACCAACCTGACCGCCGGGGCGACGTCGGGCTACCTGCTCGTGTGGGTCGTCGTGCTGGCCAGCCTCGTCGCGCTCCTCGTCCAGTTCCAGGCGGCGAAGCTCGGCATGGCGACCGGCAAGAGCCTGCCCCGGCTGTGCCGCGAGCGTTTCTCCCGCCGCGGCAGCCTCCTGCTGTGGCTGCAGGCCGAGGTGGTCGTACTGGCCACGGACCTGGCCGAGTTCGTCGGCGCGGCCATCGGGATGCAGCTGCTCTTCGGAATGCCGCCCGCGATGTCGGCGGTGGTCACCGCCGTGGTGGCGCTGCTCATGCTCCAGCTGCGGCGGCACGGCAGGACGCGGCGGTTCGAGCTCGTCAGCGCCGCGAGCCTCCTGCTCGTCGGGGCGGGGGTCGTCTACGACGTCTTCGCGGTGGGCCGGCAGTCCGTCACCGAGCTGGCCGGCGGGCTGATACCCCGCCTGGACGGCGGCGGCTCGCTGATCCTCGCCATGGGGATCGTCGGCGCCACCGTCATGCCCCACGCCATCTACCTGCACTCCGCGCTGGTGCAGGGCCGTGGATGGCCGGCCGGCGCGGCGTGGCGGCGGCCCGCGTCCGTCCGGCGGGCCCTGCGGATCGACTGCCTGCTCGGGCTCGGCACCGCCACGATCGTGAACGTGTCGATGATCGCCCTCGGCGCCGGGCTCGGGGCGGCCGCGGGCGGGGCCTGGACCGGCGACCTGTTCGCCGCCCACGAGGAGTTGCTGAACCGGGTCGGCGGCGCCGCCGCCCTCGCGTTCGCCGTCATGCTCCTGTCATCGGGGGTCTCCTCCTGCGGGGTGGGCACCCTGGCGGGAGACGTGGTGATGCGGGGCTTTCTGAACCTCCGGGTGCCGATCCAGCTGCGGCGCGTCGTGACGATGACACCGGCCGTCCTCGCCCTGGTGCTCGGCGTGCCGCTGACCAGCCTGCTGATCGTGAGCCAGGTGGTCATCTCGCTCGGCGTGCCCGTCGCGCTGTTCCTGCTCGTCCACTTCTGCCGCGACCGGTCGGTGATGGGCCCCCTGGTCAACGATCTGCTGACCACGCGGATCGCGGCCTGCGCGGGCGCCGCGGTCGCCCTGCTCGGGTGCTGCCTGCCGCTGACCTTCCTGTTCTGAAGGCTCCCGCCGTTCCGGAATTCCCGGCCGCGGATTCCCGCGACGAGACCCGGCCTCGCGCACGACACCGCGTTTCCACCCGCCCCACCTGTTCCGCCGGGACCGGGGGCCGGGGCTCCTCGCACCGGAGGCATCGATGAACACCGTCACCCGCGTCTCGTCCGGCTCGGTCGCCGAGACGCTCGACCGGCTCGAAAAGCTGATCACGGGCAGGGGACTGACGCTCTTCGCCGTCGTCGAGCACGACGTGGCCGCCGCGGCGGCCGGGCTGAGCATGCGGCCCGCCAAGCTGGTGATCTTCGGCGACCCCGCGGCGGGCACCCCGCTGATGGTCGCCGCGCCGCTGCTCGCCCTCGACCTGCCCCTGAAGATCCTCATCTGGCAGGACGGGTCCGGCCGTACCCTGGTCAGCCACGGCGACGTCGCCGAGCTCCAGGAGCGGCACGGCCTGACCGACGAGCAGACGGCGCCGCTGCGCGGCGTCGCGCTCCTCGCCTCCGCGGCCGCCGGCGCCTGACGGCGTGAACGCGACGCAGCGGTCGGAGCGGCGCGGGCACCCGGGCGAGCCCCGGCTCCCCGCCGCGTGCGCGGTGGTGGTCGCCGCGGCGCTGTACGCGGCGCTGCCGGGCAGGCTCATCGTCGGGCCGCGCTTCGTCATCCCCGTGCTGGAACTGCTGCTGCTGGTGCCCCTGATAGCGATCAATCCCCGGCGGATGGTCCGGGAGAACCGGTTGATGAGGCGGCTGTCCATCGCCCTCGTCCTGGTCATCGCGGTGGCCAACGGGGTGTCGCTGGTCCTGCTCGTCATCGAGCTGGTGTCCGGGCAGGTCAGGGAGGGCAAGCAGCTGCTGCTCGCCGCCGTCCAGGTGTGGGTGACCAACATCATCATCTTCGGGCTGGCCTTCTGGGAGCTCGACCGGGGAGGGCCGGTGCGGCGCACCCAGGCGAAGGGCGGCGACCTTCCGGTGGCCGACTTCCGCTTCCCGCAGGACGAGGACCACGACGCCGTCGCCGAGGTGGCGGCCCGGTCGTCGGCGGAGTCGGGATGGACGCCCGGCTTCGCCGACTACCTCTACGTGTCGGTGACGAACTCCTCCGCGTTCAGCCCCACCGACACCATGCCGCTGTCGGTGCGGGCGAAGCTCCTGATGGCCGTGGAGTCGGTGTCGGCGCTCATCCTCTCGGTGCTCGTCATCTCACGAGGTGTCGGCCTGCTGGGGTGACGCCTCCCGGACGGCTCTGGCGTGCCTGCGCCGCGCCACCGCCGTGACGAGACGCGGAGTGATCACCGAGATGATCAGGAGCAGGCCGGTGACGATCGACTGGATCTCGGTCGCCACGTCGTTGAGCATGAGCAGGTTGCGCAGCAGGCCGATGAGCAGCACTCCGGCGATCACGCCGCCCAGGGTGCCCCTGCCCCCGTCGAAGTCGACGCCGCCCAGGAGGACGGCGGCGATGACGGCCAGTTCCAGCCCGATGCCGTTGTCGGCGCGGGCGCTGCCGTACCGCAGGGTGAAGATCACCCCGGCGAAGGCCGCGACGGTGCCCGAGAGCACGAACAGGATCAGCTTGATCCGCTTGACCCGGATGCCGGCGAACCGCGCCGCCTCCTCCTGCGCGCCGATCGCGAACAGCGAGCGGCCGAAGCCGGTGGCGTGCAGCACCACGGCGGTGACCACGGCCAGCAGGACGAACAGCGCCACCGGGTACGGGATCGGCGTGCCCGGCACGTCGCCCACGGCCAGCTCCGTGTACTGCGCCGGGAACTCCGCGATCGCCCTGTCGCCCAGCACCACGTAGGCGAGGCCCCGGTAGAGCGCCAGGGTGCCGATGGTGACGGCGAGCGAGGGCAGCCCGAGCCGGGTCACCAGGAGGCCGTTGACCAGCCCGCACACCGCTCCCACCACGACCACCAGCGGAATGATCGTCTCGATCGCCCAGCCCGCGTCCCAGAGCGCGCCGACCAGCGCGCTGGACAGGCCCAGCACCGAGGCCACCGACAGGTCCACCTCGGCGGCCACCACCAGCATGGTCATGGCCAGCGCGATCAGCGCGATCTCCCCCAGGTCGCCGAGCGCGAACGACAGGTTGCCGACACTCGCGAAACCGGGCGATCCGGCCGAGCCGCCGATGAAGACGAGGACCAGCAGCAGGCCGACGAACACGTCCCAGCGGAGCAGGCGGCCGAGCGAGCCGCGCTCCGGCCGGCCGCCGGGCGGCACGGCCCGTGCCTCGGGCTTCACGGTCGTCACGTCAGGAGCCATGTCGGGAGTTCCTCCTCCGCAGTACCCGCGCGACCCGCAGTGCGAGCAGCCGGTCGACGCTGATCGCCAGGAGCAGCAGCGCTCCGGTGATGGCCTGCTGCCAGAACGGGTTGACCTTGAGCACGACCAGCGCGCTGGTGATGGTGGTGAGCAGCAGCGCGCCGAGCGCCGCGCCGTACACGGTGCCGACGCCGCCGGTGATCGCGACTCCGCCGACCACGACGGCGCTGACCACCTGGAGCTCCCAGCCGTTGGCGGCGTCGGCGACCACGGTGCCGAACCGCGACAGCCACAGCACCCCGGCCAGGCCCGCGAGCGCGCCGCTGAAGAGGTAGGCCCCCATCACCCGGCGCCGCACCGGCACGCCCGCCAGGCTCGCGGCCTCCGGGCTGGAGCCGATGGCGTAGAAGTCGCGGCCCGAGGCGTAGGAGCGCAGGTAGTAGCCGACGGCCAGCATCACCACGACGGCGATCACCGGCAGGTACGGCACCCCGAGCACCGAGCCGTTGCCCAGGGACAGCAGCGCCGGGGGCAGGTCGACGGCGTTGATCTGCCGCCCGTGGGCGATGTAGTGGTCGACGCCCTGGATCACGTACAGCGTGCCGAGGGTGACCACCAGGGCCGGCACCCGGCCGAAGCTGACCAGCAGGCCGTTGATCATGCCGCAGAGCGCGCCGATCGCGACGCCCAGCACGACGGCGAAGACGATGCCCCTGCCGTGGTCGGCGGACAGCAGGTCGCCGACGGTGAAGGCCACCAGGCCGACGACCGAGCCCGCGGACAGGTCGATGTTGCGGGTGATGACGACGACGGACTGGCCGACGGCGAGCAGCACCAGGATGGAGGCGTTGAGGAAGATGTCGGTCAGGCCCTGCGCGGACAGGAAGTTGCCGTTGGTGCTCGCGGTCACCGCGACCAGGACGGCCAGCGCCGCCACGATGCTCAGCTCGCGGGCCCGGAACACCAGGTCCACCAGGCCGCGGGCGCTCCGCCCGGCGGTGACGGCGCTCATGCGCCCTCCCCCGCCGGTCGCACGCCCTGGACGTTTCCCCCGATGCTCTCGGCGGCGCCCGTGCCCCGCCGTCCTCGAGGGCTCTCGTTCCGCCCGGTCACGAGGCCCTCCCGGTCGCCGCTGACATGACACTCTCCTCGGTGGCCCGCTCGCGCGGGATCTCGGCGACGAGCCGTCCCTCCTGCATGACCAGGACCCGGTCGGCCATGCCGAGCACCTCGGGCAGGTCGGAGGAGATCATCAGTACGGCGAGGCCGTCTGCGGCCAGCTGGGACAGGAGCCGGTGCACCTCGGCCTTGGTCCCCACGTCGATGCCCCGGGTGGGCTCGTCGATGATGAGCACGTCGGGGCCGGTGGCGAGCCACTTGCCCAGCACGACCTTCTGCTGGTTGCCGCCGGAGAGCACGTTGGCCGCGTCCGACAGCCGGTTGAACTTGAGCTGGAGCCGGATCGCCCAGTCGCGGGCGCGGTCGCGTTCGGCGGCGCGGGAGATCACCGGGCCGCGGCGCAGCGCCCTCAGGCCGGTGATCCCGATGTTGCGCTCGATGGAGTGGTCCATCACCAGGCCCTGCTGGCGCCGGTCCTCGGGGACCAGGGCCAGGCCCGCGGACATCGCGGCGGTCGGGGACGCGGCGGGCAGCCGCTTGCCGTTCACCTCGACGGTCCCGGCGTCCCAGCGGTCCACGCCGAAGACCGCGCGGGCGACCTCGCTGCGTCCCGCCCCGACAAGCCCTGCGAGGGCCACGATCTCGCCCCGCCGCACCTCGAAGGAGACGTCGGTGAACACGCCCTCCCGGGTGAGCCGGTCGACCTTGAGCGCCACCTCGCCGACCTCGGTCTCCTGCTTGGGGTAGAGGGTGTCGAGGTCGCGGCCGACCATTCGGCGGATCAGGTGCTCGTGCGTCAGGCCCGCGACCGGCTCGCCGGCGATCCAGGCGCCGTCGCGCAGCGTGGTGACCCGCTGGCAGAGCTCGAAGATCTCGTCCAGGCGGTGCGAGATGAACAGGACCGCACACCCCTGCTCGCGCAGCGCCTTGACCACGTTGAACAGCCGGGCCACCTCGTTGCCCGACAGCGCCGCGGTGGGCTCGTCCATGACCAGCACCCGCGCGTCCCGCGACAGCGCCTTGGCGATCTCGACGAGTTGCTGGTCGGCGATGGACAGCCCGCGGGCCGGCTGTTCGGGGTCGAGGGCCACGCCGAGCCCGGCGAACAGCTCCGCGGCGCGGGCGCGCATGGCCCCGCGGTCGATCCGGCCGAGCGTGCTCCTGGGCTGGCGGCCGATGAAGATGTTCTCGGCGACCGACAGGTCGGGAAACATCGTGGGCTCCTGGTAGATCACCGCCACACCCGCCCGCTGGGCGTCGGCAGGGTTGCCGAACTCCACCGGCTCGCCGTCGAGCAGGACCTGTCCGCTGTCCGGGCGGTGCACCCCCGCCAGGATCTTCACCAGGGTGGACTTGCCCGCGCCGTTCTCCCCGGCGAGCGCGTGCGCCTCTCCCGCGTACAGGTCGAGGGAGACGTCGCGCAGCGCCCGCACGGCGCCGAACGCCTTGCTCACCCCGGCCAGCGCCAGGACCGGAGGGGGCTCGCCGGAGGGCGGCCGGAGTGGCGTCTCTCCCTCGTCCGGTACGGTCACCGCGCCACCTCTTCATTCCCTAAAAACGTTTTAGTAGAATGAGCGGACGCTAATCCCGGCCGCCTCCCTTGTCAATGGGGAATGAAAGCCTCGTTTCCAATGCGTTACGCCATCCCGCAGGTGAGGCGGGACCGGGCCGGGCACCGGCCTTGGAGAAGGTCTCACCTAGATCGAGTAACACGTTTTAATCGACGCCGGGACCGGGGTGGCCACGACGGCCCGGAAGGTCGCAGGGGCGGCCCGGCCCGCTCCCGGCCCGCTCCCGGCCCGCCCGACGGCGGGACGGCCGGTCCCGGCATCCCCGCGGGGGCGCCGGACCCCCGTACCCGGCCTCTCCCCGCGCTCCAGGCCCGGCTCCGCTCCCGTCGCCCCCGTCGCCCCCGTCATCCCCTCGCTCCCGCCGTCCTCGTCCCCCCGCCATCCCTCGCTCCCGTCGCTCCCGTCATCCCCTCGCTCCCGGAGCGCCGAGCCTGGCGGACCCACCGGGCCGATGGCCCCGGCCCCAGCCCCGGCCCCGGCCCGCGGTTCTCCAAAACCACCACCGAGGGCTGTGACCTGCGGATATCCGGGCCGGAGGGCCTCGCCGGACACGCCGGTGACCTCAAATCGGAATAACCTGCGGCAGACGTCCGTTAGAGTGATCGTGCCGATGTGGTTTGTGTCCCCCGGGCCGCAAATTACCGCCTTCACGGAATACCGTTCGGCTGGAGCCGTGTTGTGCCTCTCGCCGAGGAGGCGACCGCCACATCGGCACCAAACGTCACGCCCCGTGAGCCCTCCCGGCCCGCGGGGCGTTTCTTTTCCTCCGTGACCGGTGGGGGTTTTCACCGGTTTCGCCCTGGAAAAGAGCGGCGGCGATGGAGGAGGGCTACAAACCTGGGCGCTCCGCTTGTGCGGGTGCGTACAACCGTCGGCCGCCGGGCCACCACCTAGTGTTGGGTAACCCGTCTCATGAGGAGAGCCCGTGCTCTATCGCCTGACCAAGATCGTCGGCGGCCCGGTCCTGCACCTGCTCTGGCCGACCTCGGTCACCGGGCACGAGCACGTTCCCGTCACGGGTCCGGCCATCATGGCCTCCAACCACCTGTCGATCCTCGACTCGACCTTCCTGCCCCTGGTGCTCAAGCGCCAGGTGCGCTTCGTCGCCAAGTCCGAGTACTTCACCGGCAATCCCGTCACCGCGATGTGGATGCGCGCCACCGGCCAGATCAGCATCGACCGGCAGAGCCCCACCTCGGCCCAGGACATGCTCGACGCGGCGGCGGAGGTGCTCAGGAAGGGCGAGCTGTTCGGCATCTACCCGGAAGGCACCCGTTCCCCCGACGGGCGCCTCTACCGGGGCAAGGTGGGCGTCGCCTGGCTGGCCCTGGCCACCGGCGCGCCGGTGCTCCCGGTGGCGATGGAGGGCACCGGCGAGGTGCTGCCGATCGGCGCCGCGAGGCCCAGGCTCGGCCGGGTGAACGTCCGCATCGGCAAGCCGATGACCTTCACCGGCTCCGAGACGAGCGCGCGCGACCGGCGCAGGGTGACCGACGAGATCATGTTCGCGATCCAGGAGCTGTCCGGCCAGGAATACGTGACGAGCTACGCACCCAGTCGCACACAGGCCAAGTGACCATTTATCCATATATGTCGCGTTGGTCACGCTAGGCTGCGGCCCTGGGGAAAAGAGAACTGGGGGATCAGGTGGCACGGGGCAAGACGATCGCGATCACATCGGCAGCCGTCGTGCTGGTGGCGGGGGCCGCCGGCGGCGGCGCCTGGTGGTACCTGCACACCAGGGGAACCCCCCAGGAGACCGCGGAGCGGTTCGTCGGCGCCTGGCAGGGCGGCGACCTGGCGGGCATGCGCGCCGAGCTCGGAACGCCGGACCCGGCGTTCGCCAAGGCGTACGACGGCATGCGCAAGGCTCTCGCGGTGGAAAGCACGACGGTACGGCTCGACGGGGTGCGCGAGACCGGGGACGGCACGGGACAGGCCTCCTACACCGCCACGCTGCGGCTCAAGGACGTCGGCGAGTGGAGTTACTCCGGCAACGTCGACCTGGCGGTCGTCGACCGGCACTGGCGGGTCAAGTGGTCGCCCAGCGCCGTCCACCCCGACCTGACCGCGACCACCGCCTTCGCGCTGAGGACGAAGTGGCCGGAACGGGCCGCGATCACCTCGGCGGACGGCGACCGCATCGACGGCTCCGACGTGGGCGGCTCGGTGCAGCAGCTCGTCGGCTACCTGGAGAAGGCCACGGCGAAGAGCGTCGCGAAACTGGGCGTCCCCTACAAGGTGGGTGACGCGGTCGGCGCGAGCGGACTGCAGCACACCTTCCAGGAGCGTCTGGCCGGCACCCCGGACACCGAGATCGAGCTCGTCGGCCCGGACAAGAAGACGGTCAAGAAGCTCGGCACGGTCGAGGGCAAGAGCGGCGAGGCCCTGGAGACCACCCTGGACATGCGGGTCCAGCGGGCCGCGGTCGAGGCCGTCCGCGACCTGAAGAAGACCGCCGCCCTGGTCGCGATCAGACCCTCGTCCGGCGAGATCCTCGCGGTGGTGAACAACCAGGGCGGCTTCAACCGGGCCCTGGACGGCAACTACCCGCCCGGCTCGACCTTCAAGGCGGTCACCACCGTGGGGCTGCTGGCCGAGGGGATGAACCCTGGCGATCGGGTCACCTGCCCCAAGAACGTCACGGTCGGCGGCCTGCCGATCCGAAACTCCGAGCACGCCGCCTACGGCTCGGTGTCGCTGTCCGACTCGTTCGCCTACTCCTGCAACACCACCATCGCCCCACTGGTCAAGGAGCGGCTGGGCGCCGACAAGCTGTTGAGCACCGCCGAGCTGTTCGGTTTCAACAAGCCGCTCGACATCGGTGTCGCGGCCGCCAAGGGCAGCTTTCCCAGGGCCGAGAGCGACGCGGAACTGGCCGCGGAGTCGTTCGGCCAGGGACGGATCACCGCCAGCCCGCTGATGATGGCCTCGGTCGCCGCCGCGCTGGCCGACGGCACCTGGCGCCCGCCGACCCTGGTCCCCTCGATCAAGCAGGAGGCTCGGCCGCAGGCCCTGCCCGAGGCCGTCGTGCCGGAAATGCACCGGATGATGTCCGCGGTCGTCACCAAGGGCACCGCCAAGAACGCGGGCCTGCCGCAGGGCACCCGGGGCAAGACCGGGACCGCCGAGTACGGTGAGCAGGGCGATCTGAAGACCCACGCCTGGTTCATCGGCTTCCGCGGCGAGGTGGCCTTCGCGGTGATCGTCGAGGAGGGCTCGGGCGGCGGCGCGGTCGCCGCCCCGGTGGCCGCCGACTTCCTGCGCGCCCTCGGCTGACGGCGCCCTCGGCCCGCGGCGCTCTCGGACGGTAGCGCCCTCGGACGGTAGCGCTCTCAGCCGGCGGTGCTCTCAGGTGACAACGTTCCCGGCCGGCGGCGCCCTCCCGGGAGGGCAGGGGTTCCTCCCGGGGTGACCCGCGGCGACGGGAGCCTGCGGGACCGGTGCCGGAGCCTTCCCCCTGACCTCGAAGTCGATCATTACCTTCAAGGTATTGTCGCGATCACGGGGTCATGTGAAAGCCTTCACAAAGTATCCCCCTGCCGTTGGGACCGCCTCATGACGATCCTGATCACCTCATCACTCGAATCGTTCACATCGCCCGCGTCGCCCACGTCGCCCGGGTTTCAGGCGCCCGGCCTGGAACTGTTCGACTTCCCCCCGCTGTGGGCGGGCGCGCCGTACTGGCTGACCAAACCGATCCTGATGGCCGTCCTGGCCGCGACCCTGGTCTGCGGCGTCTGCTGGGCCGCCTTCGCCAACCCCAAGGTGGTGCCGCGCGGCCTGCAGAACGTGGTCGAGCTGGGCTACGTGTTCGTCCGCGACCACGCGGCCCGGCCGTTTCTCGGTAAGGACACCGACCGGTGGATGGGCCTGCTGCTCAGCGTCTTCTTCCTGGTCTGGGTCTGGAACCTGATGGGGGTGGTCCCGCTCGTCCAGATCCCCGTCTCCTCGTTCCTGGCCTTCCCCGCGGTGATCGCCGTGAGCGTCTACGTCCTGAAGATCTATCTCGGCGTCACGCGGCACGGCGTCGTCGGCTATCTCCGCGGGCTGATCCCGCGCGGACTGCCCGTTCTGGCGTACGTGCTGGTCATCCCGCTGGAGCTGCTCTCCACCTTCGTGAACTCGCTGTTCGCGCATATGCTGCGGCTGGCCGCCAACATGTTCGCGGGCCATCTCATCCTGGCGTTCTTCAGCATGGTCGGCTTCTGGTTCCTGTTCGAGGAACCCACCTTGCCGGGCGTGCCGGTCGGTGTGGCCGGCGTGCTGATGGCGATCGTCATCACGGCCCTGGAGATGTTCGTCCAGTTCCTGCAGGCGTTCCTGTTCACGTTGCTGACCGCGATGTTCATCGGCACCGCGCTCAACCCCGACCACTGACCGGTCCCCCATCGCCCCGCACGACCGGGACCAGACGCCCTCCGGCCGTTCCCGGTCTCCACGCGCCCCGCACCGCGCCACCCGCCGCCGTCACCCGCGCCCCGGCGATCACGGCGGCGGCCGCGGTGCGGGGTGACGCGGCGGCCGCGATCACAGCGGGAGGGCCGCGACCGCCTCGTGACGCAGGACCATGACGAGAAGCGTGACGATCAGTGTCGCGATCAGCAACCAGCTGAACATGATGACGACCGTGGAGCGGCGGAGACGTCTGGCGGATCGCCCTCGCCCCTTGCCGGTGCCACGCCCGCGGCCGCCGCCCTCCTTGCGCTGGACACGCTCGTTGAACGACTCCAGCCGCGCGGCGAGTCGCGGGTCCTCGTCGATGAGGTGGCGCTCGATCTGCAGCAGCATGCGCTCCTCGTCTTGTGACCAGGCCATGCATCACCTCCCCGGAACGCAAGCCGTGTGCGGACGTTCTGCCCAATCGTGAAGATCATTATCCTTTCCGAGGGCTTCGATTTACCTCTTCTTTTCACGGGCGCAATCCGAGCACGCGATCATGCCCTCGCACGGGGGACGGCGCGGCGCCGGCGGGGTGTCGGGCGATTCCCAGCCTTCTCCGCGATCTCGACATTCCACCACCCCGACCTCCCTTCATCACGCCACGCGAAGGCCGGGGCGTTCTCCGTGGTGCCACCTCCGCGCCCGGCTGCGATGCATCGTCAAGCCCTCTTGACGTCAAGCCCTCTTGACGAAAGACTGGGGACATGTACACGCCGGACAGCCTCGAAGGCGACTTCACACTCCTGACCGCCGCCGCCCGCTACGACGAGCTCCGCGTGCGCGACGCGCTGGCTCCGGCGGCGGGCGACGCCACCGGCGGGGAGCACCCCGACGACCCCGATGACCCCGCCGATCCCGAGGTGCCGTCCCTCACCCGCGACGAGGTGCTGGAGCTTCTCGCGCTCGGGGAGGTGGTCGCGCGCAAGGCGGGCTACGGGCGCCAGCTCGCCGTACGGTCCGCGCGGGCCGCGGGCGCGTCGTGGTCGCAGATCGGCGCGGCCCTGGGCACGAGCAAGCAGGCGGCGTGGGAGGCGCACGGCCGGTGGATCGACGACCAGGCCGAGCAGCACCGGCGCAGCGGCTACGAGGGCATGAGCGAGCGCGACGCGGCGGCCGCGCGAGCCCTCGCGGGAGATCCCGACGGCGAGGGCCGGGCATGAGCGAGAGCCCCGGACCGAGCCGCCGGCCGCGCTCGCGAACGTGACCGTCTTCGCGTCCGCGCCGTGACCCACGCCGTACGGCGGCTCACCGAGCGGGGCAGGGCGGGGAGGTGGCGCGGGGCCGGCCGGGGCGCGGCGGTCACGGCGGTCACGGAGGGAGCGGGCGCATCGCGGTGATCGGCGGAGACGGTGACCCCAGCGACCCCAGCGACCACGGCGACTACGCACTCGGCAGCGGGGTCGTACGCGTTTCCGCTGATGGCAACCAGCTCATCCGTCGCAAGAATGGCTTCAGCCGACAAAAAGGATCGATTACCACTTGATGCCAGGCTCAAGCCACTTGGGAGACAGATTGAGGTACGAACTGCTCGGGCCACTGCGACTGGTGGACGAGAACACGCGCACGGTCAACGCGCCCAAGGTGGAGACCTTGCTGGCCGCCCTGCTGATCCGCGCGAACCAGCCGGTCTCGACGGACGAGCTGATCGACGAGTTGTGGGGAAACGAGCCTCCCCGGCGTGCCCGTGCCGCGCTGCACGTCTACATCTCCCACCTGCGCAAGAACTTCGTCCAACCGGCGGTCGACGGCGCGGCGCTCCGGACCCACGCTCAGGGGTACCTGCTGGAGGTCGAGAAGTCGTCGGTCGACGTGTTCATCCTCCGGGCCCTGCACGCCGAGGGACGGGCCGTGCCGGAGACCGATCCGGAGCGGGCGCTGGGCGTCTCCGCCGCCGCCGCGGGCCTGTTCCGCGGGCCGGTCCTGACGGGGATCAACAACGGGCTCATCGTGGGCACCTTCGCCCGGTGGGTGGAGGAGGTGCGGCTGGAGTGCCTGGAGACGGTCGCGCGCTGCTCGCTGCAGCTCGGAAGGCACCGGGAGCTGATCGGCGACCTGTCGGCGTGGGTCGAGGAGTACCCGCTGAACGAGAACCTCCGCGAGCACCTCATGCTGGCCCTCTACCGCTCCGGCCGGCGGGCCGAGGCGCTGGAGGTCTTCCAGTCCGCCCGGCAGACGCTGCGGGAGGAACTCGGCCTCGATCCGCGCAGGACGATGCGCAGGCTGCAGTTCGCGATCCTCGAAGCGGACACCGATTACGCGATCGCGGGCTGAGAGCGCCGGCACGTTCCCCTCGCAGGACGGTGCCGGCGCTCACGTCCCGCTCAGCCCCGGGCCGGTTCGGCCCGGCGCGCCCCGGGACCGAACCAGAAGAGCAGCGCCACCGCCAGGGCCAGCACTATCGCCGCGCAGGCCCAGGCGAACACCGTCGAGATGTTCTCCGCGACGCCGCCGCCGCCCCCGGTGAACGGGATCAGCAGGGCCGCCAGGCCCAGCGACCCTCCGATGGTCAGCGCCGTCTGCAGCAGGCCGGCGGTGACACCCGCGTACTCGGGCGGGGCGGTGGTCAGAATGATCATATTGAACGGGATGATGGCCACGCCGACGCCGAGTCCCATCACGACGAGCGCCGGGAGCACGCCGGCCAGGTAGGTGCTGTCGGTGCCGAGGCGGGTCAGCCACGCCACCCCTGCCAGCACCACGACCAGGCCGAGTATCGCGCGGGCCTGCGGGCTCACGGACGCGATGTGCCTGGTGAGCAGCTGGGTGACGGCGAGCAGCGCCAGGCCGAAGGGCAGGATGGCCAGCCCGCTCCGCAGCGCGTCCAGCCCGAGCACACCCTGCAGGTACTGGACCAGGTAGATCAGGAAACCGGTGAGCACCGCCGCGAGCAGCAGCAGGCACAGCAGGGCTCCCGCCCGTTGCCTGCCGGCGAAGACCACCAGCGGCAGAAGCGGCTCCTCGGTGCGCCGGTCCCATACCAGCAGCGCCGCCGCCAGCACGACCGCCGTGCCCAGTGAGATCAGTGCCCCGGTCTCGCCCCAGCCGTTCTCGGCGGCGCGTACCAGCCCGTAAACGGCGGCGGTGACGGCCACGGTGCCCAGCAGGGCGCTCGGCAGGCCGAGCGGGCGCGACCGGGTGGCCTCGTCGCGCAGCCCCAGCACCTTGACGGAGACGGCCATGATGACCAGGCCGATGGGCACGTTGACCAGCAGGCTCCAGCGCCAGTCCCCCGCCCAGGTCAGCACGCCGCCCAGGACCATGCCGGCGGAGGCGCCCAGCCCGGTGACGGTGGAGTACAGACCGAAGGCGCGCTGCCGGCGCTCCCCCTCGAAGATGATCGCCAGCAGCGCCAGGCCGGTCGGGCCGGCGATCGCCGCGCCGGCACCCTGCAGGACCCGGCCGAGCAGCAGGACCTCCAGGTTGGGCGCGAGGCCGGCCAGCAGCGAGGCCACGACGACCAGCCCGATTCCGGCGAGGAAGACCCGGCGGTGGCCGAGCACGTCGCCGAGCCGGCCCGCGAGCAGCAGGAGCCCGCCGAAGGCGAGCAGGAAACCGTTCGGCACCCACGATCCGCCGGTGATCGAGAGTCCCAGATCGGACTGCAGGGTCGGCAGCGCGACATTCACGATGGTGCCGTCGAGCTGCAGCGTGAACTCCGCGCCGACTATCGCGGTGAGCGCGAGGGCCCACGGCCGGGCGGGGGCGCCCCGGGCCGGAACCCCGTCGGAAACGCCGTCGGAGACGCTGTCGGTACTCAATGGGACCTCCAGGGCCGATCACCCGGCACATACTGAGGCACCCTCAGTTTAGAGGCCGGAGCTATACTGAGGAAGTCTCAGCTTGGATGGGAAGAGTCAAGCTGAGGGCGCCTCAGTATGTCAAGCGGGAGGTTCGATGACGACCGGTACGCCCCATATCGCCCAACGTCCCAGACGGGCCGACGGCCGGCGCAACTACGACGCGATCCTGGCCGCGGCCCGCAAGGCGTTCGAGGCCGACGGCTCCGAGGCGTCGCTGGAGAGCATCGCCGCCCAGGCCGGCGTGGCGATCGGCACGCTGTACCGACACTTCCCCGCCCGCGCCTCGCTGGTGGAGGCCGCCACCAGGGACGGGCTGGCCGACCTCGTCGCCCACGCCGAGCGGCTGGCCTCCTCCCCCGACCCGCTGCTGGCACTGTCGGAGTGGATGGAACGGGCCGTACGGCACTTCAGCACCTTCCGCGGGCTGGTCGGCATCCTCGCGCAGAGCATGTACGACGAGGGGACCCCCTCGCACGCCATGTGCAGCGCGATGCATCACGGCGGCGCGGACCTGCTCCGCGCCGCGCAGGCCGCCGGTCTGGTGCGCGCCGACCTGACCCCCGACGAGCTGTTCGCCGTCCTCAGCGGCGTCGCCTGGGTGCGCGAGCAGTCCCTGCCCGGCAGGGACGGCAGCCCTCGCATCCTCCGCCTCTTCCTGGAAGGGATCACCACGCGCGACCGGGAGCCCTGAGCGGGCCGGGCCGACCCGCCCGTCCCCGGCAGCGGGCGACCGGGCGCGCCGCGCGATCCCTCGTCGATGGATGGTGATAAAAACCAACCAATTAGGTAGGCTTATAGTGTTTCCCGTCGGCACCGGACCCGGGGACCGGCACCCGAACCTCGCAGCCCGTCACCGACGGAAACGCCGGCCCGTACGCCCAAGGGAGCGCGATCAGGGCCACCTGCCGTTTTTCCTTCACGAACGCCTGGGGTCCTCACAGACATGAGTTCGTACGAAGAGAGCCTCTCCGACGCCGCGTCCGTCGCCGCGTCCGTCGCCGTGGTCCGCACGGCCGAGCTGGGCAGATTGCAGCACCTGACCTGGGGGCCCGGAAGCGAAGGGCGTCTCATCGCCCTGTTCGGCGAGCCCGGGGCCGGCAAGACGCACCTGCTCTCCGCGCTCGTGCGGGACCGGCAGTGGACCGCCCTGCCCGCCACCGTCTACCGCTGCTCGCGCAGCGACAGGGAGGGCACGATGAACACCGTCAGGAAGATGCTGCGGCGGGCCCGGCTGTCCTCCGAGCGCCATCGGGAGTCACCGGGGGTGACCGGCCTGTCCCGCCGCCGGCGGCAGCCGGACCGCGAGCTGGTGGTGATCGAGGACGCCCACCTCGCCGACGAGCGGACCATCCACGAGCTGGCCGGGATCGCCGAGGGCGCCTGCCCGCCGCTGGTCGACGTGGTCGTGTCGCTGCGTCCCCGGCAGACGCCCGAGGCGCTGACCGAGGCCGTCTCCCTCGGCGCGGCCTTCGGCCGCACCGCGCGCATCGAGCTGGCACCGCTCGGCGACGAGCAGATGCTCGCCATGACGCCCGCCCCGCCCCCGTACGACCTCCGCCGTCGCAGCCGCGGCAACCCGTTCAACCTGCGCGCCCTGCAGGCCCTCGAGCACAGCGCGCGGTCCGGAAGCGACACCGCCGTCGCCCCGTTCGAGTTCGCCGTGCTCACCGAGGTCCGGGGCCTCACGCTGAGCGAGCGCTACGTGCTGAACGCCGCGGCGATCCTGCGCTCGCGTTTCGACGTCGAACTGCTCGCCGAGGTCGCCGAGCTGGACGCGCTGGTGGTCTCCGCCGCCGTACGCGGGCTGGTCCGGCGCGACCTGGTGCGGGTCGAGCCGGTCGGCGCGCTGTTCTCCGTCCGGGACGAGGTCTTCGGCACGCTGCTGCGCAGGACGATCGACCCCTGCTGGGCCACCCGGGCCCACCAGCGCGCCCTGCGCCTGCTCTCCGCCCGCGGTCAGGTCGGCACGCAGCTCGGCTTCCACCTGGTCAGCTCGCTGTCGCGGGTCCGCGCGAGCGAGCTGGCGCGGATCGTGGACGCGTCCTACGAGATCATGGAGACGGACGTCGCCGAGTGCGTCTCCTGGCTCACACCGGTGATCGCCGAGGCGCCCGTCTCCAGTGAGATCGGGACGCGCGCCCGGCTGGCACTGAGCACGGCGTTCGGGCGGGTCGGGCGGATGACCGAGAGCCGGGACCTGCTCTTCCTGGTGCACGAGTCCGGCGGCTCGGTGGACCCGCTCGCGCTGGCCGGGCAGGTCGCCTCCGTGTCGATGGTCGAGGCCGTGCTCAGCCAGGACGTGCAGACCCTCGGCCTGCTCAACGAGCATCTCGCCTGGCCGGACCTGCGAAGCTCACCGGTCTGGCCGCATCTGGTCTTCGCGCGGGGCTTCCGCACGACCATGCTCGGCCGGATACCGGTGAGGGCCGAGATCGAGCAGGCCCTCCAGGCGGCCCGCGCCGGTCGCGACGATCTCACCGCCGCCGGTCTGCTCGGCCTCCGAGCCCTGGAGGCGACCTTCTCCGGCGAGGTGGACCGGGCGCTGGCCGACGCGACCGCCGCGGGCGAGATGCTGGACCGCGCTCCGGAGCACCTGGTGGCGCGCCACCTGGAGGGTCTGTTCGTGGTCGTCCTCACCCATCTCTACCTGGGCCGCTACGTGGACGCCCAGCGGCAGGTGCGGCGGGGCGTCGACGTCGCCCGCCACCGTCAGCGGATCTTCCTGCTCCCGGCGCTGCTGGTCCTGCTCAGCGAGTCCGAGCGCCACCTGGGCCAGCTCGAACAGGCGCGCGAGGCCGCCAACGCCGCCATCATCGAGTCCGGCCCGGACAACTCCCTCAGGCACACCCAGGCGGTCGCGCTCAAGTCCGCGGCCGAGGTCTGGATGCAACCGGTGGGCAGCGGGAGGGCCAGGTCCCTCGCACAGCAGGCGCTGGCCCGGCAGTCACCGTCGCAGGCCAACGTCAACGGAAGCGCCTCGATCGCCGCGCTGACCCTCGCCAGGTGCGCGTGGCTCGACGGCGACCCCGCGCACTGCGTCGCCCTCCTGCTCAACGAGGGCAAGGGAGCCGACCTGCGGACCATCCCCGTGGCCTACCGGAACACCGTCTGGGAGATGCTGTGCGCCGCCGGGATGGACGCCGGCATGCCCCTGGACGGCTGGGTGCGCAGAAGCCAGGAACACGCCCGCGCCGTTCCGATGCCGCACAACCTCTCCTACGCCGACCTCACCCGGGGGCACCTCTGCCGCGTACGAGGCTCGCTCGCCGAGGCGGCGCGGTGCTACCACGACGCGGCCGGCCGCTTCGCGTCGGCGGGGATGGGGATCGAGCAGTGCTACGCGCTGGGACAGGAGGCACGCGTGCTCGGCGAACTGGGCCAGGCCGACCGGTCGTCCCGCACGGCCAGGCTCGCCGCCGAGATGGCGCACCGGTCGGGGGCGGTGACCATGCTCGACTGGCTCGGCAGGCAGGTGAGCGCGCCGGTTCCCGCCGAGCTCGAACCGGAGACCGGGCCCGTGGAGATGTTCGGCCGGCTCACGCACCGCGAGCGTGAGATCGCGCTGCTCATCTGCACGGGCATGAAGCGCCGCGAGATCGCCGACCGGCTCACCATCAGCATGCGGACCGTCGACGTCCACCTGACCCGGATCTATCGAAAGACCGGGGTGAGCTCCCGGATGGAACTCGCCCTGGCGACACGGCGGAAAACGGCCGGCCACGACCATGCCGCACGCTTTTAGGACCGCTTGAGCCGTTCTTCCTAATGTCGGTTCCTGCGAGCCTCCGCGATCCGGACGGCGGCTCGGGAGGCCGCCCAGGAGGCGATCATGGATTTCCGCGTGCTGTCCGCCCGGATCTCACCGGTGCTCGACACGGTGAGCTCCTGGGCGCAACCGCTACGTCCGGCGGAGCTGCGAGGCCTCGCTGCGGCGGCTCGGTGTCGACCACATCGACCTGTTCTACCTCACGCGCGTCGACACCGAGGTCGGCGTCGAGGAGACCGTCGGCGCGATGGCCGAGCTGGCCGCCGCCGGGAAGATCCGTGAGATCGGGTTGTGCGAGGCCGGCCCCGGCACCCTGCGGCGCGCCCACGCGGTGGCCCCGATCGCCGCGCTGCAGACCGAGTGGTCGCTGTGGTCGCGGGACATCGAGCAACGGATCGAGCAACGGATCGTCGCGACGTGCCGGGAGCTGGGCATCGCGCTGGTGCCGTACTCCCCGCTGGGCCGGGGCTTCCTCAGCGGTGACATCCGTTCCCCGGAGCAGCTGGAGGAGGGCGGCTTCCGCCGCTTCGGGCTGCCCCGGTTCACCCCGGACAACCTGTCGCGCAACCTCGCCCTGGCCGACCGTCTCGTCGAGCTCGCCGGCGAGCTGCGGGTCACGGCGGCGCAACTGGCGCTGGCGTGGTTGCACCATCGGGGTTCGGACGTGATTCCCATTCCGGGAACGAGGCGCCGCGCCCACCTGGAGGAGAACGTCGACGCCGCCTTCCTGAGCCTCACCCCGGCCGACCTGGCCGCCGTGGAGGCGGCCGTGCCCCCGGACGAGGTGTACGGGCAGCGCTGGAACGAGCAGAGCATGCGGTTCGTCGACCGCTGAGAACGCCCCGGGAACGACCCGGGAACCTGAGAACGACCCGGGAACGGCCGGTGGGCCGATGGGACGCGGCGCTGCGTCCCACCGGCCCACCGGCCCACCGGCCCGCGCCGATCCCGTCCTCAGCCGCCCGGTACCCGCGCGGCGCTCACGGGCGCGACGGCGATCGCCCGGGACGGGCACAGGTCCTCGGCCGTCTCCACGGCCTCCCGGACGTCCTCGCCCGGATCCGCGTCGAGGACGACGACCAGGCCGTCCTCCCCGTGGTCGAACACCGCGGGCGCGCTGATCGCGCAGTGGCCGGCGGCCATGCAGCGACGCCGGTCGGCGGTCACCTTCATCGTGTCTCTCCTCTCACCACTCGACGGGCAGGGTGTGGACACCTTGCATGGTGCCTCCGCCGCGCGCGGGCAGCCTGTCCGGCGGCACGGTGAGCCGCAGGTCCGGGATCCGGTCGAAAAGGACGGCGAACGCCACCTCCAGTTCCGTCCGCGCCAGGTTCTGGCCGAGGCACTGGTGGATGCCGAACCCGAACGTGAGGTGATGGCGTCCGGAGGCGGCGTTGCGCCCGTCGGCGCGACGGACGTCGAACCTGTAGGGGTCGGGGAAGACCGCGGGGTCGCGGTCGGTCATCGAGGAGGACACCAGGACTCCCTCGCCGGCCCGGATGACAGGTCCGTCGATGTCGATGTCCTCGGTCGCCACCCGCACTCCCGAGACGTCCGTCACCGACACCATGCGCAGCAACTCGTCCACCGCGGCGGGCAGCACGCCCGGGTCGGCGCGCAGCGCCGCCAGCCGGTCCGGGTGCTCCAGCAGGGTGACCACCCCGAGCGCGATCATCTGGGACGTCGTGTCGTGCCCTCCGATCAGCAGCGCCAGCGCGATGCGCACCAGGTCCTCCCGGGTCAGGTCACCGTCCTCGTCGATCTCGCCCACCAGACGGCTCAGCACCCCCGAGCCGCCGGGCCCGCGTTCCTTCACGGTGATCAGCTCGTCCAGGTAGTCCCAGAGCGCCTGGCCCGCCCACACGGCCAGGCCGAGCGCGGACACGATGTCCTCGAACTGGGGGCGCATCCCGCGGACCGTCTTGAGGCCGAAGTGCGGGTTGAGAATTGCTCATGAATCGACGGGACCGGCCCGGTGGAACCGGGGAACCGCATCTAGAAGGGTCTTTGTGTATTGGTGCTCCGGGGCTTCGAAAACCTTTCTTATGTCGCCGGACTCGACCACTTTCCCGTCTTTCATCACCACCGCCTCGTGGCTGATCCGGCGGACGACGCCCAGGTCGTGGGAAATGAATACGTAGGCCACGCCGAGCCTCTCCTGGACGTCGGCCAGGACGTCGAGCACCTGTGCCTGGATCACCGCGTCCAGGGCCGAGACCGGTTCGTCGCAGATGATGACGTCCGGTCGCGGGGCCAGTGCCCGCGCGATGGCGAGGCGCTGCCGCTGTCCTCCGGACAGTTCCCGCGCCCGCCGGCCGAGCACCCCCTCGCCGAGGCCGACGTGCTCCAGCAGCTCCGCCACCCGCCGCGCGCGTTCGGCGGCGCCGGGGACGCCCTCCGCCCGCAGGGGCTCCTCGAGGAGCTGCCGGGCGGTGTAGCGGGGGTCGAAGGAGGCCAGCGGGTGCTGGTAGATCATCTGAACCCGGCGGCGGGCCGTCCGCCGCTCGGGGCCGCGCAGCCCGGTCCAGGGCCGCCCGTCGACCTCGACCCGGCCGGCGTCCGGCGCGACCGGTCCCAGCAGCAGCCGGCCCACGGTCGTCTTGCCCGACCCCGACTCGCCGACGATCCCGAGCGTCTCACCGGCCCGTACCTCGACCGACACCTCGTCCACCGCGGTGAACGCGCCCCTGCCCGGCAGCCTGTACCTCTTGACCAGCCCGCCGGCGCGCAACACCACCTGTCCGGGAGCGGGGTCCGGGTCCGGTGCGGCGGGCGCGGTGCCCGCCCCCCGCGCGGCCCCGCGGCCCCGCCCGAGCGCGGCGGCGACCAGGGTCCTGGTGTACGGGTGGGACGGCGCCTGGAGCACCTTCCGCGTCGGGCCGTCCTCGACGAACCGCCCGCCCTTCATCACGTACACGTGGTCGGCGATCTCCGCGACGACACCGAGGTCGTGGCTGACGAGCAGGATCGCCGTGCCGTCGCCCGCCCGCTCGCTCAGCAGCCGGAGCACCTGCCGCTGCACGGTCGCGTCCAGCGCCGTCGTCGGCTCGTCGGCGATGAGCAGGTCGGGCCGCGCGGCCAGGGCCGAGGCGATCAGGGCGCGTTGCCGCAGCCCGCCCGACATCTCGTGCGAGTACTGCCGGGCCCTGCTCTCGGGGAAGGGGACGCCCACCGAGCCGAGCAGCCGTACGACCTCGTCGCCGATCTCTTTCGGGGGAACGATCCGGTGCTCGCGCAGGGGCTCGGCCACCTCGGCGCCGACGCGGCGCAGCGGGTCGAGGGAGCCCAGGGCGTCCTGCAGGACGAAGCCGATGCGCCGCCCTCGCAGCGCGCGCCAGCGGCGGCCCCGCACCCGGCGCAGGTCGAGCCCGCCGAACGCGAGTTCGCCGGCCCGCACGTCGGCGCCGTCGCCGGCCAGTCCCACCAGGCTGCGCGCCGTGACGCTCTTGCCGGAGCCGGACTCACCGACGATCGCCACCACCTGCCCGCGGTCGATCCGGAAGGACACGCCCCGCACCGCGTCGACGTGCCCGCGGCCCGCCGGGAAGCGGACGGCCAGGTCCCGGACGGAGAGCAGTTCCCGCGTGTTCCCGGAGGCCGGGCTCGTGTCCGTCGCGTCCCCGGAGGCCGGGCTCATGTCCGCCCCCGTTCGATCCGCCGTTGCAGGTGCCCGCCGACGGCGGTGACGGCCAGGACCGCGACGGTGATGGCGATCCCGGGGAACGCCGCCGGCCACCAGGCGATCGCGAGGAACTCCTGGCTGTCGGCCAGCATCGCGCCCCACTCCGCGGTCGGCGGCTGGGGGCCGAGGCCCACGAAGCTCAGCGAGGAGCCCGCCACGATCATCGCGCCCAGGGTCACCGTCGCCAGCGCCATGACCGGGCCGAGCGCGTTGGGCAGGATGTGCCGCAGGACCACCTGGGCGCGCGACCAGCCGAACCCGTGGGCCGCCTCGACGTAGTGCGCTCCGCGCAGTCTGATCACCTCCGCGCGTGTCACCCGGGCGAAGCCCGGCAGGGAGATCACCGCCAGGCCCACGCTGGCCGGGCCGCCGCCGGGTCCCAGCACCGCGACGACCAGGAACACCAGCAATAGGCCCGGGACGGAGAGGGTCACGTCGAGCGACCTGCTGAGCACCTGGTCCACGGCCCGGCCGAACTGTGCGGCGGCGACCCCGACCAGGACGCCCCCGGCGAGCGCCAGCCCGACCGCGCCGGCGCCGATCAGCAGGGAGGGGCCGGCTCCGTGCACGATCCTGGCGTACAGGTCCCGGCCGTTCTGGTCGGTGCCGATCCAGTGCTCGCCGCTCGGCGGCCGCAGCGTCGCGTTCAGGTCCGCCGCGTCGGGATCGGTCCCGGTGAACAGCGACGGCAGGAGCGCCGCCACGGCCAGCAGCGCCAGCACGATCGCCCCGGGCCAGAAGCTCTTGGCCATGGTCAGCTCACCGCCTCTCGCGTCCTGGGGTCGATCATCCAGACGAGGATGTCGACCGCGATGTTGACCAGCACGAACACGGCCGCGGTGAGCAGCACGATCGCGATCACCACCGGCATGTCCTTGTTCTGCACCGCGAACAGCACCAGCCGGCCGATTCCCTGCCGGGAGAAGACGATCTCGATGATCACCGCGCCTCCGACGAGCGAGCCGGCGATCCAGCCCAGGAGCGTGGTGGCGGGCAGCAGCGCGTGCCGCAGCACGTGCCGCAGGCGCAGCGCGAGCTCGCCGATGCCCCGCGAGCGGGCGGTCACCACGAACGGGTCCTCCAGCGCGCGCAGCAGCCCGTCCCGCAGCACCCCCGTCATCACCGCGACCGGCCCGGCGGCCAGCGCGGCGGTCGGCAGCACGAGACCGGACAGGGAGGAGGTCCCGATGGCCGGGAACCAGCGCAGGTTGAAGGAGAACACCGTCAGCAGCAGCAGCCCGAGCCAGAAGGGCGGCAGCGCCACCACCAGCGACTCGCCCGCGGAGAACGACGACCGCACCCACCGCCGGCGGTTCGCGCTCGCCACCGCGAGCAGGACGGAGGCGACCAGCGTGACCAGCAGGGTCGCCAGGACCAGCAGCAGGGTGTGGGGCAGCTGGGATCCGATGGCGTCCCACACCGGCCTGCGCAGCACGTACGACTCGCCGAACTCCCCGTGCGCGATCCTGCCGAGGTAGGCCAGGTACTGCGCCGCGAGCGGGTCGTCGAGCCGGTGGTCGGCGATGATCCGGTCGCGCACCTCCGGGGTCACGGAGGAGCGGGCGAGCAGCACGTCGGCGGTGCCGCCCGGCATCACCCGCAGCAGGAGGAACGTCGCCGTGACCGCTCCCCACAGCACGGCGGCCGAGGCGGCCACGCGCACCAGCACGAGACGCGCCGGGCCGGTGCGGCGGCGTGGGGGGCCCGCGGCCGCCGCCTCGGCCGCGGGCGCCTTCAGGAGGCCAGCCATGCGCCGTACAGGTCGGGCGTGCCGTCGGCGTTGAAGCCGATCTCCCGGACGCCGTCGCGCACGGTCACCGTGGACAGGGGTGAGTAGACGGGCAGGACCGCGGCGTCCTCGGTGACGCGCCTCTGCACCTCGGCGTAGGCGCGGTGCTGCCCGGCCTGGTCCTCGGCGTCGAGCGCGCGCCGGAAGCCGGCCTCCACCGCCGGGTTGTCGTAGCGTGCCATGTTGTTGCTGATCCCGCGCTCGGGCGTGGGGATGTTGTCCGCGCCGAACAGCACGCGCAGCACGTCCGGTCCGGGCGCGGAGAAGCTGGTGTCGATCAGTTCGTAGTCGCCGTCCAGCAGGCGCTTGACGAAGGTCCCGCCGTCGAGGTTCTCCTCGACCAGTTCGACGCCGAGCTGCTTGGCGGCGGACTGGACCTGCGTGGCGAGGTTGGCCACGGACCCGTCGGACCACATGTGGCGAAGGGTCAGCCGCTTGCCGTCCTTCGTCCGGTATCCGGCCTCGTCGCGGCCGGTCCAGCCGGCCTGGTCGAGCAGCCGCGCCGCGCCGGCCGGGTCGTGGGCGTAGGCCCGGGCCAGCGAGCCGTCGTAGCCGGGCGTGCCGGCCGAGAGCACGCCCCGGGCCCCCTGGTACACCCCGAAGTAGACGTTCTTCACGATCTGTCCCCAGTCGATGCCGGCGCGCAGCGCCTTGCGCACGTTCACGTCGCTGAGCGGGCCGTTCGCGGTGTTCGGCCAGTAGCTGTAGTTGATCCCGGGGTACGGCGTCGAGTGCACGGTGAAACCGGGCAGGTTCCTGACCGTGCTGAGGCTCGTCGGCGACAGCGCGGTGACCGCGTCGACCTGGCCGCTGGTGAGCGCGCCCAGCCGGGCCGTGTTGTCCGGCACGACCTTGACCTCGATCCGGTCCAGCCGCACCTGGCCCTGGCGCTCCTCCGGCGGCGAGGTGTGGGAGGTGTTCCTGACGTAGTCGATGCCCTTCTGCGGCACGAGCCCCGTGTCACTGCGGAACGGGCCGGTTCCGACGATCTTCGCGCACAGCGCGGAGGGGGAGCCCTTGAGCGTGCGTGGGGACTGGATGCCCAGGTTGGGCAGGGCCAGCGCGCCCAGGAGTCCCGAGTCGGGCCGCTTGAGCCTGACCTCGACCGTGGAGGGGCCGACGGCCCTGGCCGACCGGTAGGCCGCGAGCAGGCTGCCGGCGAGCAGCGACTTCGTCTTCGGGTCCACCACGTGCTCGAGGTTGTCGACCACCGCCTGGGCGTCGAACTCCTCCCCGTCGGTGAACGTCACGCCCTGGCGGAGTTCGAAGGTGTAGACGAGCCGGTCCGGCGAGACCTTCCAGCCGGTGGCCAGCCATGGACGGATGCTCCCCCGGGCGTCCTGGTGGACCAGCGAGTCCAGGATCGGCCGGGTGAGCGCCCGGGCGGACTCGGTGGGGCTCTGGTGCGGGTCCAGGCACTCCGGTTCCTTCTCGACGGCCAGGCGCAGCGTGTCCCCGTTCCTGGGCTCCCCGGTGGGGCTCGCGCCCCCCGTCGAGGCGCCGTCCGCGCCGGCGGAGCATGCGGTGGCCAGTGCCAGTGCCAGCGTCAACGCGGCGGCCCCTGCCGTGGTGGCAGGCTTACGTGACCGGGACCTCGTAGCAGCGCCCATCCTCATCCTCATCGCTCAGACGTCGGCTCGCGCCGGAAGCGGTTCTCCGGCTGGACACACAGCGCTCGGCGGTTCTAAAGCCGGACTGAACGCGGGCGGGGGACGGCGCCGGCCGGTGCCGGGGCGCACCGGCCCGTGCGGGCCTACAGGGATGAGACGATCTTGGCGAGCAGCTCGTACGAGCGGATCCGGGCGGCGTGGTCGGGCACCTGGGTGAGCACGAACAGCTCGTCGGCGCGGGTCCGCCGCAGCAGCCCGGCCAGGCGGGGGGCGATCCTGTCCGGGGAGCCGACGAACTGCGGCTCGATCCGCTCCCGCAGGAAGCGCTCCTCCTGCGGGGTGAACGTGTGCGCCGCCGTCTCCGCCTCGGTGGGGAGCACGGTGGCCGGGTCCACGGTGCGCATCAGGATCTGGCCGAACACGAAGGAGGAGGCCAGCCGGTACGCCCGCTCGTCGGTGTCCGCGGCGACGACGATCGCCGCCACGCACGCGTGCGGTTCGGGCAGCCACGGCGAGGGCCGGAAGGCCCGCCGGTAGGTGTCGAGCGCCTCGGGGGCGCCGCCCCCCACGATCGCGTGCGCGTAGACGTAGGGCAGGCCCGCCCGGCCCGCGTAGGCGCCGCTGCCGGCGCTGGAGCCCACCATCCACAGCTCGGGCGGGATCGCGGCCTCCGGGATCGCCCGCACGCCGCCGCTGCCCCCGGCGAAGTACTCGCGCAGCTCGTTCAGCGCGTCGCCGAAGTCCAGCCGGCGCGGGTCGCCGAGGCGGGCCGCGACCTCGCCCGAGCCGCCCGGGGCGCGCCCGAGTCCCAGGTCGACCCGGCCGGGGTAGAGCCCGGCCAGGACCCCGAACTGCTCGGCGACCACCAGGGGCGAGTGGTTCGGCAGCAGCACCGCGCCCGAGCCGACCCGGATGCTGGAGGTCGCCTCCAGGATGGGCCCGGCGAGCACCGCCGGGCTCGACGCCGCCAGTGCCGGCGTGTTGTGGTGTTCGGCCACCCAGTGGCGCCGGTAACCGAGCGCCTCCACGGCCTTGGCCAGGTCGATCGAACGGCGCAGCGCGTCACCCGCCGTGTCGCCGCGCCAGACCGGCGCGGTGTCGTGCACCGAGACCGCGATTCCCTCAGGCAATGCCCTCTCCTTCATCCTGTTCGCACATGCGGAGGCATGCTGTTCGCGCACATACGGAGGCTTCCTCATGTTATGTCCGCAAGTTAAATCGAGGATGCCTCAGCTTGTCAACGCCGGTTCCGCACAGTGGCCGCGTACCGCGGGAGAACCCGCGGCGCGCCCCGCCGGGCACCACGCCGTCCCCGCCCGGGTCCGGCTCCCACCCCAGGGCGCGCGGACCGGCCGGCACGCCGGCCTTCCGCGCCGGAACGCTGACGACGCCCGCCGAAGCAGCACCGAGCGAGCGACGAACCATCCGGCCGGCGGCCCCCGCGGCACGCCGGCGGGCCCGGCGCATCGTCGGATCGACGTTCACCCGCCGTCTCACCGCGCCGGCCGTGCTCGCGAACAGGCCCTGACCCACCTCGCCGTCCCGCTACTCTCCGCGTTCGCCACATCACCTAACGTGGATGATTGATGCCTGCAAAGGGTACTAAACCTCTTTGAATGCCTAATCAACGGCATCGTCCATCAAGCACAACGGGGGAAACGATGACGGACTCCAAGGACACCAAGGATTCCAAGAACAAGGCCGCGAAGGGCTCGGGGAAGAGCAAGAAGGCCGCGATCAAGGCGACACGCTCGGCGAAGGAAGCGAAGAAACAGTCCGGGCAGCCCGAGGCCAGGGTGCCGGAGACGGGGCCCGCCCACCAGGGCGCGCGGGCCGCCCAGCCGCCGAGGGCGTGAAATCATGATCGGGTGACCGGGGTGAAACCCGGTCACCCGATCATGGAGTGACACGATGCCCGCCTACCTTCGATTTCCCACGATCTTCGGTGACATGGTCGTCTTCGCCGCCGAGGACGACCTGTGGATGGTCACCGCCGGCGGCGGGCGGGCCTTCCGGCTGACCGCCGGGGTGGCCGAGGCCGGATATCCGCGCTTCTCCCCCGACGGCGACCTGCTCGCCTTCGTCGGCCGCGAGGAGGGGCCGGAGGAGGTCTACGTGATGCCCGCCGACGGCGGCGCGGCACAGCGGGTGACCTACCACGGGGCGCGCTCCAGCGTCACCGGCTGGGACCCCCGCGGCGGCGTCGTCTACGCCAGCGACCAGGGCCAGCCCTTCGACGGGCGCACCTGGCTGCACCGGGTGGAGCCGGGCGGGGTGCCCGAGCGCCTGCCGTACGGCCCGGCCAACACCATCTCGTACGGCCCGCGGATCGTGCTCGGCCGCAACACCGCCGACCCCGCCCGCTGGAAGCGCTACCGGGGCGGCACCATGGGCGACCTGTGGATCGAGACCGGCGAGGACGGGCGGTTCCGGCGGCTCACCGCGCTGCCCGGCAACCTCGCCTCGCCCTGCTGGACCGGGGACCGGGTCTACTTCATCTCCGACCACGAGGGGGTCGGCAACGTCTACTCCTGCGACGCGGACGGCGGCGGCCTGCGCAGGCACTCCGACCACACCGACTACTACGCCCGCAACCTGTCGGGCGACGGCCGCAGGCTCGTCTACCACGCCGGGGCCGAGCTGTACCTGGTGGAGGACGGGGAGTCGCGCCCGATCGAGGTGCGGCTGCGCAGCTCGCGCACCCAGCGCAACCGCCGTTTCGCCTCGGCCGAGGACTTCCTGGACAGCGCGACCCTAAGCCCCGACGGCGTCGGCCTGGCCGTCACCACCCGCGGCAAGGCGTTCTCCTTCGCCGCCTGGGAGGGTCCGGTGCGCCAGCACGGGGCGCTGTACGGGGTGCGGTACCGGCTGCTGAACTGGCTCAACGACGGCGAGCGGCTGGTGGCGGCGGCCAGCGACGAGGGCGACCGCGAGGTGCTGACGGTGCTCACCGCCGACGGCACCGTCGAACCTGCCAGGCTCGACCACCTCGACACCGGCCGCGCCATCGAGCTGGAGGTCTCCCCCGTGGCCGACCTGGTCGCGGTGGCCAACCACCGCAACGAGCTGATCCTGGTCGACCTCGCGCCCGGCCCCGCGACCGGCGGGGTCTCCGGCCGTACGGGTGAGGAGGACCGGGCGCGGGGCCGGGTGATCGACTCCAGCAGGTTCGGCGCGATCGAGGACCTGGCCTGGTCCCCGGACGGCCGCTGGCTGGCGTACGCCTGCCGCGACACCGCGCAGACGACGGCGGTGAAGCTGTGCCGCGTCGAGACGGGCGAGACGTTCCTGGCCACCCGGCCGGTGCTGTGGGACGCCCGCCCGGCCTTCGACCCGGGCGGCGACTACCTGTACTTCATCGGCCGGCGCGTCTTCAACCCGGTCTACGACGAGCTCCACTTCGACCTGAGCTTCCCCCTGGGCTCCCGCCCCTACGCGATCGCGCTCCGCGCCGACGTCACCTCGCCCTTCGTCCCCGAGCCCCGGCCGCTGGGGGACGACGATGACGACGACGGTGACGGCGACGACGGCGGCGAGAACGAGGGCGAGGGCGACGGGCCGCCCGAGGTGGTCATCGACCTGGACGGCATCGAGAACCGGGTCGTCGTCTTCCCCGTCCCCGAGGGACGCTACGACGCCATCGCCGGGATCAAGGGCAAGGCCGTCTACCTGACCTTCCCCGTCGAGGGCAGCCTGGGCGACGACTACGCCGACTCCTCCGACGGCACCCTGCACGTCTACGACTTCGCCAAGCAGAAGCAGGAGACCCTGGTCGGGGACGTGTCGGAGTTCGCGCTCGGCCGCGACGGGACCACGCTGCTCTACCAGTCGGGCAAGCGGCTGCGGATGGTCAAGGCGGGCGAGGAGCCCGAGGACGACGACGCGCCCGGCCGTGCGAGCGGGTGGGTGGACCTGTCCAGGGTGAAGGTCTCCATCCGGCCCGAGGCGGAGTGGCGGCAGATGTTCAGGGAGGCCTGGCGGCTGCAGCGGGAGAACTTCTGGACCGAGGACATGGCCGGGCTCGACTGGGACGACGTCTACCGCCGCTACCTGCCGCTGGTCGACCGGGTCACCACCCGGGGCGAGTTCTCCGACCTGCTGTGGGAGCTGCTCGGCGAGCTGGGCACCTCCCACGCCTACGAGAGCGGCGGCGCCTACCGGTCCCGGCCGCACTACCGGCAGGGCAAGCTGGGCGTCGACTGGGCCTTCGCGGACGGCGTCTACCGGATCGCGAGGATCGTCGGCGGCGACCGCTGGGACCCGGAGGCGACCTCGCCGCTCAACCGCCTCGGGGTGGACGTACGGCCGGGTGACGCGGTGCTGGCCGTGAACGGCCAGCCCGTCGGCGCGGACGCGAGCCCGGACGAGTTGCTGGTCAACCAGGCCGACCAGGAGGTCCAGCTGACGGTCCGGCGCGGGGACGAGCGGCGGACCGTCACCGTGCGGGCCATCGGCGACGAGCAGCCGGGCCGCTACCGCGACTGGGTGGAGGCCAACCGGGCCCGCTGCCACGAGCTCGGCGGCGGCCGGATCGGCTACCTGCACATCCCGGACATGGGCCCCGAGGGCTACGCCGAGTTCCACCGGGGCTTCCTCGCCGAGTACGACCGCGAGGCCCTCGTGGTGGACGTCCGCTTCAACGGCGGCGGCCACGTGTCGGCGCTGCTGCTGGAGAAGCTGGCCCGGCGCCGCCTGGGCTACGACTACCCCCGCTGGGGCGTGCCCGAGCCCTACCCCGACGAGTCGCCGCGCGGCCCGATGGTGGCCATCACCAACGAGTGGGCCGGCTCCGACGGCGACATCTTCAGCCACACGTTCAAGCTGCTGGGCCTGGGTCCCCTGATCGGCAAGCGCACCTGGGGCGGGGTGATCGGCATCTGGCCCCGGCACCACCTGGCCGACGGCACGGTCACCACCCAGCCGGAGTTCTCCTTCGCCTTCGACGACGTGGGCTGGCGGGTGGAGAACTACGGCACCGATCCCGACATCGAGGTCGACATCACCCCGCAGGACTACGCGGCGGGGGTGGACACCCAGCTGGACCGGGCGATCGAGGCGGCCAAGGAACGCCTGGTCCTCCAGCCGCCCCACACGCCCAACGCGGCGGCCAGGCCCCGGCTCGTGGTGCCGCGCCTGCCGCCCCGCTAGACGGGCAGGACCGATGTGATCATCGGCCGTACGCCGGCGTCGAGGGCCGGCCGGCCGCGGGCCACGCGGCGTCGTCGCGTGCGATGGCCGTCGACTTCTCCCACCAGGTGTTCAGGTCGTCGTAGATCTGTTCGAGCTTGACCTGGATCCGTTCGATGGTGTCGGGCCCGAGGTACAGGTGCCGGGGCAGGGTGTCCTGGCCGACGACCTCGTGGATCAGGGCCGCGGCCTTGGCCGGGTCGCCGAGTTGCGCGTGGTTGGTGTCGTGGGCCCAGTCCAGGGTGGCGTGCGCGGGGGTGCCGTCGTAGTCGGCGATCCGCTCCCTCGCCAGCGACAGCGAGCTCGCGTCCAGGAAGTCGGTGCGCAACACGCCGGGCTCGACGACCATGCACTGGATTCCGAAAGCCGCCATCTCCGCGGCGAGAGCCTCGCTGACACCGGCGACGGCGAACTTGGAGGCGCTGTACAGGCCGACTCCCGGCTCGCCTTCGAAACCAGCTCGCGAACCGATGTTGACGATCTTGCCTGAGCCCTGACGGCGCATGCCGGGCAGCACGGCCCGGGTCATGTTGATCAGGCCGAACACGTTGAGGTCGAACAGGGAGCGCGCCTCGTCGTCGCCGATCTCCTCCAGGGCGCCCAGCAGGCCGCGGCCGGCGTTGTTGACCAGCACGTCGATGCCGCCGAAGCGGTCCGTCGCGGCCTGGACCGCGGCGGGGACGGCGACGCCGTCGGTGACGTCCAGCGTGACGGCGAGGACCCGGCCAGAGGTCTTGAGGTCCTCGGGAAGCCTGCCGGGGTCGCGCACGGCGACGACCACGTCGTCCCCGCCCCTGAGCGCGGCCCGGGCGATCTCGGCGCCGAGACCGCGGGAGGCACCGGTGATGAACCAGATGGCCATGATGTCGTGTCCTTCTCCTTCGTGGGTCCTGGCGGATCCGTTTCCCGCCACTGACGGATTCGAGTCTGCGCAGGTCGCACACGGGGAGGAAGGTCAGGGTCTTCCTGGGAGTTCCCCACCCAGGAAACCTGGGAAGGGAACACCGGGTGGAGCCCGCGCGGGCGTGCCGCCTTGCCCCTCGAAACCTTCTCGAAACCCCCTCGAAGCTCCCTCGAGGCGGTCCGCGCGGGCGGTCAGGTCGCCTGGCGGGCCCGCAGCGGTCTTTCCGTCTCCCGCACGGCCGATGAGCGCAACCGCTCGAAGGCGGCCGCGGTCGCCGAGGCGGGTTCGGCCTGATAGACGACGAGCTGCTGGTTCGGCGCGCCGTTGACGGTGAAGGCGGAGAACTGGATGTCCAGGTCGCCCACGCGCGGATGTCTCAGGTGCTTGGTCTCCTGCGTCTTCGGCTTCACCTCGTGGCGGGACCACAGATCGGCGAACGCGGGGCTGGCCGAGCTGAGCTCCTCGACGAGCCGGTTGATGCGCGCGGACTCCGGGTCGTGGCCGTAGGCGGCCCGCAGTTCGGCCACGCAGGAGTGCGCGGCCCGCTCCCAGTCCCGGTAGAACTCCCGCCCCGCGGGGTCGGTGAACACCATGCGGGCCAGATTGCCGGCGGTGAACCCCTCGTGAAGGGCGGTGGCGAGCGTGTTGGCGGCCAGGATGTCCAGGGCGGGGCCCAGCACGAACGCCGGCGAGGTGGGCCAGCCGTCCATCAGCCGCAGCAGCTGCGGGCTGACATGGTCATCGGCGGCGTCTCGACGCCGGGCGGCCGGCTGGACCAGGCGGCGCAGGTGCTCGGCTGCCTCCTCGTCCAGGCTGAGAGCGCGTGCCACCGCCTCGACCACCTGCGGCGACGGGCTCGACTCCCGGCCCTGTTCGAGCCGTACGTAGTAGTCGCTGCTCATGCCCGCCAGCATCGCCACTTCCTCGCGGCGCAGCCCTTTCACCCGGCGGCGCCCGTACTCCGGCAGGCCGACGTCCTGTGGTGTGAGAGCTTCGCGACGGGCGCGCAGAAACTCCCCCAAGGGTGTACTTTGGGGCATTTTGTCAGATTAGATGATGAATTCCGGGTTTTCTATGACATGACCGACCCATGGGGACTTTCCTAGGAAAAGTACGCCCTGGCTGTGGCGATCCCTTGGCCGGCCCTCTCGTCTAGCCTCGATTCCATGAACGGTCGTGACACGACCTTGGGAGAGTTCCTGCGTGGCCACCGCGCGTCGACGCACCCCGAGCAGGCGGGGCTGCGGGCGCAGGGCCGCCGCCGGGTGCCCGGGCTGCGCCGGGAGGAGGTCGCCCGGCTCGCGGGCCTGAGCCTCGGCCACTACACCCGCCTGGAGCAGGGACGTGAGCTCCATCCCACCCGGCAGACCGTGGAGAGCCTGGCCCGCGCGCTGCGGCTGGACGAGCCGGCCGCGACCGAGCTGCACCGGCTGGCCCACCCGTCCGCCTGCCGCCGGCGCCCGGCGCGCAGAGAGCGCGTGGCCCCGGAGGTGCTCCGGCTCATGGGCGGCTGGACGGACGTCCCCGCGTACGTGCTGGGCCTGTCGCAGGACATACTGGCGCGTAACCCGCTCGCCGGCGCGCTGCACGGCCGGTTCGCCCGCGGCGACAACCTGCTGCGCATGATCTTCCTCGATCCGGCGGGGCGAGAGTTCTTCCGTGACTGGGACGCCACCGCCCGCGCCGCCGTGGCCGAGCTGCGCGAGACCGTGCTCACGGCGCCCGGCGAGCAGCGCCTGACGGAGCTGGTGGGCGAGCTGTCCGTCCAGAGCCCGCCGTTCCGGCGCCTGTGGGCCGGGCGAGCGTCCGGCCCGGTCCCGCGCCGCGGCGCCCGCCTCCTCCACCCGGAGGTCGGCGAGCTCCGCCTGGCCAGGGAGGTCCTCCTCGTCGCCGGCACGCCCGGCCAGTGCCTGGTCACCTACCAGGCCGAACCGGGCTCCCCGTCGGCGGAGGCGCTGGCTCTGCTCGGCACTCTGGCCGCACCCGACCTCGCCGAACGCCGGGCGCGGGGCCTCAACGGCCGAGAGGGACTCTGACGAGGTCCGGGGCCGGGGTCTTGGGCGGGGTGAACGCCGGTGCCGGCCGCCACGAGCTCCGGCGGGGACCCGCGTCTTCCTGGGTGTGACACTCCCAGGAAACCGGCGGCCTTCTTCCCTCCGGGCGAACTGGACAGACTCGGACCTGTCAGCGGTCGGCCCCGCGCCGCGACGACGGAGAGAAGGCCCCGCGAACGCCGGCACGCAACCCGGCCGGCTGCACCGCCAGGCCGCCGGGCCCCTCACCCGCTCCCGCTCTCGAGGGAGGGCCGGCCGATGAGCCCCGCCCGGAACATTCCACGGCTCCGACCAGGAAGGCCCTCCCATGAAACCGAACGTGCTGTTCGCGCTCAGCGTGCTCACCATGCTGACCACCGCGTGTTCCGGCCCTGAGCCCGGCAGGGCGCCGGCCCGCGACACCGGTGGCCATCCCCACGTGGGCATGTGGGTGACCGCCGACGGCCGCATCCGGCAGGAACTCCTGCCCGACGGCCGGTACGAGGAGGAGCGCGACGGTCGCGAACGTGCCTACACCGGCCGCTACACCGTCACCGGCGATCACATCGACTACGTCGACGACACCGGCTTCACGGCCACCGGCGACGTCCGCGACGGTGTGCTCTACCACGAACACCTCGTGCTCCACCGGGAACGGTAGGGACCGCCGGCCGCGTCCTCCCCGGCCTCCGCCGGCCGGCAAATCGGTTGCCCTCCCGGGTGGCCCTCTGCTGGACTGCCGGTGACGGCCGATCGATCGAGGAGAAGGAAATGCGCGAAGCGTTCATGTTCATCCAGAAGGGAACTCTCACCTATCCAAAGGACATGACGCTCAGTGAGAACGCTCACCCCAGGGGCTTCGGCGCGTGGAGACGCCGCTGAGACAGGCCTGACCGAGCGGCCGCTCCACGCCACCGGGGCCGCCGACGCGATCGGCGGTGAGACCCGCCGCGCGGCAGGGGGCGGGTCCGGCCGATGACCGCTCCCGGCACCGTCACCCACGACACCTTCACCCGGTACTCCGCTCCCGGTCCCGGCGGCTCCGCCCGGCGCGCCGTCCTGCGCCACCTTCGCCCTGGACGCCGCTCCGCCGTGGCCCTCGCCGCCACCGTCGCCGCCGCGACGGCGCTGCCGCTGGCGGCGCCCCAGCTCACCCGTCGCTTCGTCGACGACGCGATCGGCGGCGCGAGCACCCGCCACCTCACGCTGATCGCCCTCGGCTACCTCGCTCTCGCCGTCGCCGGGCAGGCCGCCCGCATGGCCACCGCCTGGCTGGCGAGCCGTCTCGCCTGGGACGGCACGAACCGGCTGCGGGAGCGGCTCGCCGAGCACGCGCTCGGCCTCGACATGGCCTGCCACGGCCGGCGCACACCCGGCGAGATGATCGAGCGGGTGGACGGCGACGTGGTCGCCGTGGCCGAGTTCGTCGTCGCCTTCCTGCTGGACGTCGTGGTCGGCCTCCTGCTCCTGGCCGGGGTGCTCGTCGTCGTGTTCACCGTCGACGCGCGTCTCGGCAGCGTGCTGCTGGCGTACTGCGCGCTGATCGGGTTCGGCATGGCCCGCGCGCAGCGGCTGGCCGTACCGTCGGCCACCCGCTCGCGGGCGCAGAGCGCGGCGCTCTTCGGCGGTCTCGAGGAACGGCTGGCCGGTGTGGAGGACATCCGGGCCAACGGCGCCGGGGAGCACGTCGTGAACCGGTTCCACCGGGCCTCCGCGACCCTGTACCGCGCGGAGTTCCGGGACGCGCGGATCGGGACCGGCATCCTCGCGGGCACGGCGGTGGCGTTCGCGGCCGGTACGGCGATCGTGCTCGGCCTCGCCGTGTGGACCCGGGAGTCCGGGACGCTCACGGTCGGCACCGCCGTGCTGCTCTTCCAGTACACGCAGATGGTGCGCGTGCCGTTCGAGCGGCTGATCGACCAGCTGAGGCGGTACCAGGCGGCGCTGGCCGGTATCGCGCGCATCGGCGACCTGCTGGCCGAGCGGCGCACGCTCCCCGCGCCCGCCGACCCGCTGCCGCTGCCCGCGTCCGGGCCGCTCGCCCTGCGCCTCGAAAACGTGGGTTTCGCGTACGCCGACGACGAGCCGGTCCTGTCCGGCGTCACGATCACGCTGGCGCCGGGCGAGACGCTCGGCCTGGTGGGCCGTACGGGTAGCGGCAAGACGACCGTCGCCCGGCTGGTGCTGCGCCTGTACGACCCGACCGAGGGCATCGTCCGGGTCGGCGGGCTGGACCTGCGGGACGTCGATCCCGCGTCGATACGCGCACGGATGTGCGTGGTCACCCAGGACGTGCAGCTTTTTGCCGCCAGCGTCAGGGACAACCTCACCCTCTTTCGGCCACTCGCCGGCGACGACCGGCTGCGCGCCGTCCTGGCCGGTGTCGGCCTCGGCGACTGGCTGGCCGCCCTGCCCGACGGGCTCGACACCGAGCTGGGCGGCGGTTCGCGAAGCGGCCGGGGAAGCGGCGTCTCGGCCGGGGAGGCACAGCTGCTCGCGTTGGCGCGGGCGTTCCTGACCGACCCCGGGCTCGTCGTGCTCGACGAGGCGTCCAGCCGGCTCGATCCGGCCACCGAGCGGCGCGTCGAGGCGAGCGTCGACCGGCTGCTCGCCGACCGGACCGGCGTGCTCATCGCGCACCGGCTCTCCTCCCTGTCACGGGTGCACAAGATCGCCGTCATCGACCGGGGCAGGGTCGTCGAGTACGGCCACCGCGAGGACCTCGTCGCGGACCCGCGGAGCCGGTTCGCCCGGATGCTGGACGCCGCGGGGGTGGTCCTCCGATGAGACCCGCGACGCCCGATGCCCTCGGGGGCGCTCCGCCGAGGCCCGCGACGCCGGACGCCCCGGAGGTCGTCCGATGAGGCCCGTGATGCTGGTGGCCACCCGCCTCGCCCGCTTCGACCTGCGCCGCTACCTGATCGGCGCCCTGCTGTGGATGCCGGTCAGCGTCATCCCGCTCGCCGGCGGGCTGGTGCTGCAGCGGCTCTTCGACCAGATCGGCGGGCAACGCGCCGCGAGCCTGGAGCAGTCGCTGTGGCTGTGCGCGGCGTTCGTGGGCGTGGAGGTGGTCCGCGGCCTGGTGCTCGTCGTCGCGTGGTCCTACGGGGTCTACTGGTGGACCGCCGCCGCGACCCTGCTGAGGGCCAACGCGTTGCGCTCGATCCTCACCGCGCGCGGGCCCGCGGCGACCCGGCTGCCGCACTCGCCGGGCGAGGCGGTCGCCCGCTTCCGCGACGACGTGAGCGATCTGGTCAACCTCACCGACGAGAGCGTCCCGCTGGCCGGTTCGGCTCTCTTCGGCGGCGCCGCCCTGGTCGTCATGGCCTCCGTCGATCCCGTCATCACCCTGGTGCTGGTGGTGCCGATGATCGCGGTCGGCGCGCTGAGCCGGCTGCTGAACGAGGTGATCCGGCGGCTGCACCACCGTGCCAGGGTGCTCGGCGCGGCCGTCACGGCCCACATCGGCGAGACCTTCGGCGGCGTGCTGGCGATCAAGACCGCCGGGGCCGAGGACGCGGTGCTGGAGCGGCTGCGCGAGCACAACCGCGGGCGGCGCGACGCCGCCGTCAAGGATCGGCTGGCGACCGACATGCCGGCCGCCGCGACAGGCGCGGCCGTCGAGATCAGCACCGGTCTCGTACTGCTCCTGTGCGCGCCGGCGATGCGCCGTGGTGACTTCACGGTGGGCGACCTCGCGCTGTTCACCACCTATGTCGGATGGCTGACGGCGCTGCCGCGCACCATCGGCGCGATCCTCCACCGCCTGCCCCAGGGCGCGGTCGCCACCGAACGGCTCACCCGGCTGATGGCGCCGTACGAGGACGCCGGCGACCTGTCGCACGGCCGCGACGTCTGGTTCCACCGGGAGCCGCCCCCCGCCGCGTCGCCGCCGGATCACGGCGACCCGCTCCGGGTCGTCGAGGCGCGCGGGCTGACCGTGCGCCACGAAGGGAGCGGCCGCGGCGTGCGGGCGGTCGACCTGCGGGTGGCGCGGGGGTCGTTCACGGTGATCACCGGCGCCGTCGGCTCGGGCAAGACGACCCTGGTACGCGCCCTGCTCGGCCTGGTGCCGCTGGACGCCGGGACGATCACCTGGAACGGCCGGCCCGTCGACGACCCGGGGACGTTCCTGGTCCCCGGCCGCGCGGCGTACGCCGGCCAGGTCCCCCGGTTGTTCTCGGAGTCGCTGCGGGAGAACCTGCTCCTGGGCAGGTCCGCGGACGACGACCGGCTCGGCCTGGCGCTGGAGCTCGCGGCGTTCGAGGAGGATCTGGCCGGGATGCCCGAGGGCATGGACACGGTCGTCGGTCCCCGTGGCGTACGGCTGTCCGGTGGCCAGGCGCAGCGGGCGACCGCGGCACGGGCGCTGGTCCGGGCGCCGGATCTGCTCGTCGTCGACGATCTGTCGTCGGCCCTGGACGTGGAGACCGAGAGGCTGCTCTGGGACCGGATCGCCGATGCCGCCCGCGACGGGCGCGGCCCGGGAACGCTGCTGGTGGTCTCCCACCGGCAGGCGGCGCTGGAGCGGGCCGACCAGGTCGTCGTCCTCGACCGTGGCCGGGTCGCCGGTCAGGGCCCGCTCGGCGAGCTGCTGGAGAGCTGCCCGGAGATGCGGCGGCTGTGGAGCGAGGAACGCGTCACCGAGGCCGGGGAACGACCGGAGAGCGGCGCATCGGGCGCGACGTAGCGAAGTAGCGTGGCGGACGGCCCGGCACGCGGCCTCCGGTCGCCGGTCGGGGCCGGCGGGGGCGTCGTCCGGCGCCGCCGTGCCCCTTCCGCGGTTCACGGGCCGGGGAAGGGGCCGTCCGGCGCCGCGGCGATCACGGTCGCGGTTCACGGACCGGGGGAAGGCGCCGCCGCGCCCGTTCGCGCGGTCAGGAGGGGGCGCCGGCCGATCCGGCCGCCGGGAACTCGCCGCCGCCCGCCACGTGCTCGATCAGTTCGAGCACGGCCTGCCGCCCGCCGTTCGCCTCGGCCCAGCGGCTCACCCGGCACGCGGCCTTGGCGTAGAGCCGCTGATCGGCGCTCGCGGCACGCAGCCAGTCCTCAAGAGTCTCGGGCAGCGCCTCCTTCGAGTCCACCAGGCACCGGTCGCGGGCCGTCTCGGGGGCCAGGTAGCGCGGGTCGCCGGACACCAGGACGGCGAGTCCCTCGTCGAACCACTGCGGGACCCGCCGCGACCCGAGCCGGGCGTGCAGCTCGACGTGCGACATCTCGTGCGAGGCGATCACCGGGTCGATGCCGCGCGGCGACAGCATCACCGTGCGGCTCAGCACCGCGATCCCCCGTTCCCCTCCCCCGCCGATCCTCCGGTAGCACGCGCCGGTCACGCAGGCCAGCACGCCGGGAGAGCTCTCGCGCCCGCCGTAGAAGTCCTCCACCCGCCGGGCGGCCGCGTCGACGGCCTCCGCCACCTGCCGTTGCCGCGCCGCGGGCAGGTCCGGCTCGACGTACAGGCCCGGCCTGATCCGCTCCATTCCGTAACAGCCGGGACAGGTCGTGGCGGCGACCGAAGGGAAGGCGACCGCGACCCCTGCCAGCGCGGCGACGATCAGCGCGCCGAGCAGGGCGAGCAGCCACCCCCCTCTCCTGCGGAGGATCCGCCGGCGGTGTCGATCCATCAGTCCCCCCCGAAGGGACCGTCGCCTTTGGGCGATGGGGGAATCGGGAGCGGGAGGGCCGCCAGGGCCCGAGTGTGCCCTGGCCGGTCAGGTCTGCGCATTGGAGATCTCCGATCGTCGCGCGTTGGATGGATGGTGCTGTTGTAATGGTCGTGTGACTCGTCAGGTGCGCACCTGTCCCGGTGCGGCGTACGACCTCGGGTACCACGTGGTGTGGTGTCCGAAGTACCGCCGTCCGGTTCTTGGTGGGCGGGTGAAGGACCGCCTGGAGGAGTTGTCCGCGCCCGGGGCGGTGAGCACGGCTGGCGGATCGTGGCGCTTGGGGTGATGTCCGACCGCGTGCACCTGTTCGTCAAGCCGTATCCGAAGAACTCATCGTCGTGCGTGGCCAACCGGTTCAAGGGCTTCACCTCCCATCACGTGCGTGCCGGGTTTGCGCACCTGTGCTCTCAGCTGCCCGCGCTGTGGTCGCGGTCGTCCTTCGTGGCCACGGTCGGCGCGGTGTCGGTCGATACCGTGCGGCGCTACATCGAGCTCCAGGACGATCGTGTCCCCACGAGCGGGGGTGCTCGTGCGTAGGTCGTTCAAGTTCCTGCTGCGTCCCACCCGCCATCAAGAGGTCGCCCTCACCGCGTGCCTGGATGACCACCGCACCCTGTACAACGCCGCGCTGGAGCACCGCCGCACCGCCTACCGCAAGGCAGGCGTGACGGTCCGCTACGGCGAGCAGTCGGCCGACCTCAAGCACATCCGCGCCGATGACGCCGACGGTCAGGGCCGCTGGTCGTTCTCCTCCCAGCAGGCCACCCTGCGCCGTCTCGACAGGGCGTTCGCCGCGTTCTTCGCCCGCCTCCAGGCCGGGCGCATACCGGGTTACCCGCGTTTCAAGGGCAAGGGGTGGTTCGACACGGTGACCTGGCCCAAGGACGGCGACGGCTGCCGGTGGGACTCCCCGCCCGAACACCCCACCGCGACGTTCGTCCGCCTCCAGGGCATCGGGCACGTACGCATCCACCAGCACCGCCCCGTACGCGGCACCGTGAAGACGATCAGCGTGAAACGTGAAGGTTCGCGCTGGTATGTGATCCTCGCCTGCGACGACGTACCCGCCGAGGCCCTGCCCGCCACGGGCGCCACCGTCGGGATCGACATGGGAGTGGCGTCGCTGGTCACCACCAGCGACGGAGACCACCTGGACAACCCGCGCCACCTGACAGCCTGCGCAGACCGCCTCGCCGCCGCGCAGCAGGACCTCGCCCGCACCAAGCAAGGCTCGAAGCGGCGCCGCAAGGCTGTAGCCCGGGTCGCCACTTTGCACGGCAAGGTCCGCCGTCAACGTCTGGACGGCGCGCACAAGGCGGCCCTGCACCTGGTGCGGGCCTACGACGTGATCGCGCATGAGGACCTGCGGATCGCCAACATGACCCGTTCGGCATCCGGCACGATCGACGCCCCGGGTCGGAACGTGGCGCAAAAGTCCGGCCTCAACCGCAGCATCCTGGACGCGGGCTGGGGGGTGTTCCTGCGAGTCCTCGCGGACAAGGCTGAAAGCGCCGGTCGAGAGCTGATCGCGGTGAACCCCGCCAACACCTCCCGCACCTGCTCGCGTTGCGGGCACTGCGCGCAGGAGAACCGTCTCACCCAAGCCGAGTTCCACTGTCAGCGGTGCGCTCATACGGCGCACGCCGACGCCAACGCGGCAATCAACATCCTCAGGGCAGGGCTTGCCCTTCGCGACGCTGCGGAAGCGGCCTAGCGAGAAGCCGCTCCCTTCAGGGAGCGGAGGAGTCACCACGTCACTCCTGTCGCCGATGAGGTGAAGACTCCGGAGAATTCTCACTCACGAGCGACGATTCCCTGCCATCACGGGAGTCCCCTCTTCGACAGGCCATCACCACTCAGGAGACGAAGATGCCCGCACAGAAGCCCGCGCAGCCGCTCGACCACACCTTCACCGCGCCGATCGAGAAGGACGGGGCCTTCGCCACCTTCGTGACCGTGCCGGCCTCCGCCGAGATCCTCGGGACGAGACGGGCGGTGAAGGTCGGCGGGACGATCGACGGCCACCCGTTCACCGCCACCCTCATGCCGTCCGGCGGCGGGCCGCACTGGCTTCCCATCAGAGCCGCGCTGTGCAGGCTCATCGGCAAGGACCAGGCCGGCACCGAGGTGACGTTTCACCTCGATCAGCGGTTCAGCTGAACCACCCGAGCCGGCCCCCGGACCGGGACGGGCCGTGGCGGCAGGTCACGCCACCGTGCCCGGACCGTGGCGCGCGCCGGGCTCAGGGCAGCGAGGCGGGCAGCCCGAAGCGGACGAAATGGTCGGAGCCGATGAACGAGGTGATCTCGGCGATCCGCTCGCCGCGCAGGGTGAACACGTTGATCGCCCAGGCGAGATGGGCGGCGGCGTCCTCGTCCCAGCGGTAGCAGCCCACTCCGGGCTGGCCGTTCGCACCGACCGGGAGGTGCCGCCAGCTTCCGCAACCGGTCAGCGGGACCCGTACGGCGAAGTCGGTGACGGCCTCCAGGCCGCGGTACCAGTGCGCCATCGGCGGCATCGACCAGGTGACGTCCTCGGTCAGCAGCGCGACCAGGGCGTCGGTGTCTCCGCGTTCCAGCGCGGAGGAGTAGCCGGCGACGATCTCCCGTACCCGGGCGTCGCCGATCTTCCGCAGCGTCGGCTGCTGGGCGCGGGGGAAGGCCTTGTCCGCGACGACCTTGCGCGCTCGCGCCAGGGCGCTGTTCACCGACGTGGTGGTGGTGTCCATCATGGTGGCGATCTCGGCGGCGGAGAAGCCGAGAACCTCGAACAGCAGCAGCGCCGCCCGCTGGTTGCCCGGCAGGTGCTGCAGGGCCGCGACGAAGGCGAGCTCGACGGCCTCGCGCTGCTCGTAGCGCGCGTCCGGGCCTGCCGGACCGCCGGCGAGGCCCGCGTCGGGGTAGGGGCTCAGCCAGGCGGCGTCGGTCAGCGGGGTGTCACCGAGCACGGCGCGCTCGCTGGAGGGGCCGAGGTCGACGGGCAGTGCCCGCCTGCCTCGGGTGGCGACGATGTCCAGGCAGGTGCGGGTGGCCACGGTGTAGAGCCACGAGCGCAACGAGCCGCGGCCCTCGAAGCGCGCGAGTCCCCGCCAGGCCCGTACCAGGGCGTCCTGCAGGGCGTCGTCGGCGTCGTGGGTGGAGCCGAGCATGCGGTAGCAGTGGGCGTGCAGCTCGCGGCGCAACGGCTCCACGAGGCGGGTGAACGCGGCGTCGTCCCCGTCACGCGCCCGGGCCAGGTCGTCCTCACCGTCATGCGCCCGGATCGCGCCCGTGTCCGCGCCACGCGCCAGGACCGGGCCGGCGTCCCCGGCGTCTTCCGCCGCCTCGCCCGCGGACCACGAAGAAATCTTCCTCACGAACGACGATTCTGCCCCACGCCGGAAGTCTTCCCCTCTGAGCACCACAGTACCGTCCAGACCCTCCCAGACCGTTCCAGGAGATTGCCATGAGCCCCGCGACGACCGTCACCGCCGATCACCTCAAGGTCCCCGACGCCACGCTCTACTACGAGGTACGGGGCCGGGGGCCCCTCGTGGTGCTCGTCGGCGCCCCGATGCACGCCGCGCACTTCGCACCGCTGGCCGACCTGCTCGCCGACGACCACACCGTGCTCACCACCGACCCCCGGGGCGTCAACCGCAGTTCCCTCGACGAACCCGGCCAGGACTCGACCCCGCAGAAGCGCGCCGACGACCTCTCCCGGCTCCTGACCCACCTCGACGCCGGTCCGGCCGCGGTCTTCGGTTCCAGCGGCGGCGCCGTCACCGCGCTCGCGCTCGCCGTCGCCCACCCCGAGCAGGTGCGCACCGTGATCGCGCACGAGCCCCCGCTGAACCGCCTGCTCGACGACCCCGAGAAGCGCGACGTCGCGGTCGAGGACATCATCGCCACCTACGTCTCCGGCGACTGGGCCAAGTTCATGATCAACGCCAACATCCCGATGCCCGAGTCCGAGGAGCCGGCGGGCGGTCCCGCGGAGGCGCCGGCCGAGCCCGATCCGCAGGAGGCCGCGGACGAGCGCTTCTGGTTCCTGCACGAGATGCGCGCGACCACCCGCTGGGAGCCCGACATCGCCGCCCTGCGTGCCGGGCCGGGCTCCGTCGTGGTCGGTATCGGGGAGGAGTCGGCAGGCCAGCTCTGCGACCACGCGTCGACCGCACTCGCCGCGGCGCTCGGCACGAGGCCGACGTACTTCCCCGGCGGCCACATCGCCTTCGCCGACGACCCCGCCGGGTTCGCCCCCCGGCTGCGCGAGGTCCTGCGGGAGAACGAGGTCCCGCGGGAGAGCCGAGCGACGACGCCGTGAGCACGTACGAGAACGCATGAGAACGCACGGCCACGTGCTCGCATGTGACCGATCCCGCCGCGGGGGCGGGGATCGGTCACATGCGAGGGCGGGACCTGGGGATCAGGCGAGGTTCAGCTGCCAGGAGACGCCGAAGCGGTCGTTGGTCCAGCCGAAGCGCTTGCTGAAGCCGTAGGAGCCGAGCGGCATCAGCGGCTCGCCGTTCTCCGACAGCGCCGCGTACAGGCGCTCGATCTCCGCCTCCGACTCGCACTGCACGTACAGCGAGATCGACGGGGTGAAGCCGAAGGCGTGCTGCACGTTGCTGTCGATGGCCATGTACTCCCGGCCCGCCAGCGTGAACGTGGCGTGCTGCACGCTGCCCTCCACGCCTGGCCCCTCGGGGCCGTAGCGGGCGATGGCGAGGATCTCGGCGTCGTCGAACAGCGACGTGTAGAAGGTCATCGCCTCCTCGGCGGTGCCCTGGAACATCAGGAAAGTAGTGATCTTCTGCGACATCGGGTGAACTCCTGGCAGGGATGTGAGGGACGAGGATGCGCCCGGCCACGGGGACGGCCTGCTCGCTGGCGGCTCCGGCGCCGGATTCACCGAAAGCCTAGAACATGTGCTCGATAAATATTTCAGCATAAATTTATATAAGTCAAACATGATGCAGAGGACATTGCGATGACAGAGAGTGAAATCGAACCGGTTTCGGTGTCACGGCGAATCCCAGCGCCCGCGTCCCGGATCTTCGACATCCTGACGGACCCGGCCAGACACATCGATCTCGATGGCTCCGGCATGTTGCGCGGCGCTGTTTCCCCTCAGGTCGTCTCCGGTGTCGGAGACGTGTTCACGATGAGGATGCACTATCGGGAGCTCGGTGACTACGAGATGATCAACCACGTAGTTGAGTACGAGACGAACCGACGCCTGGCCTGGGAACCGGAAGCGGGCCTCGGTCACCCCGACTCCCTTCCTGGAAGCCCGTCCGCACACTGGGGTCATCGATGGGGGTTCACCCTGACTCCGGATGGAGCCAACGCCACAACCGTGACGCACACCTACGACTGCTCCCGTGTCCCCGAAAAGACTCGAAAGAACATGGACAACGGCAGGGCGTGGATCGCCAGCATGACAGCGACACTGGAACGACTCGACGCGCTCTCGACCGCTCGTTAGAGCATCACCGCGTGACGCAGAAGGTCCACCGGTGGTCACAAAGCCGCAGGGGACCGATCGCCGATCATTTCGAGCAGCGCGGCGTGCGTCTCGTGGTCGGCCGCCGCGACGAGCCCGCCCGCGCCGGTGTACAGCGGCTGGCCGTGGATGCCCGTCACCACGCACCCGGCGGCCTGGCACAACGCGATCCCGGCGGCGAAGTGCACGTTGTCCCGCGGGTGGCCGTCGGTGACGTACGCGGCTCGCCGGCCGGCGGCGACCCAGGCCAGCGCCAGGGTGGTGGACAAAACGCGTGGCTGGAAGCGCTCGGCGAACCTCGGGTCGGCGAGCAGACGGACCGCCCGGAAGCCCGGCTCGTTCGGGAACGGCGGGTCGAGGTTGAGGTCCACCAGCCGCGACTCGGACGACGGCACGAGCTCCTCGTCCACGCCGTCGCGGCGGACGTGGGCGCGATCACCGTCCGTCCAGAACACCTCGTCGGCGAACGGGTCGGCCGAGGCGGCCACCGTGAGGTCCCGGCCGACGCGCAGGGCGACGTTCACCGCGACCAGCATGGTGCGCGCGGCGTAGTTCAGCGTGCCGCACAGGGGGTCGACCAGCCACATGCGCTCCGCCCCGGCCGAGCCGGTGCGCCCGCTCTCCTCGCCTGTCACGACGTCGTCCGGCCGGGCGGCGCGAATGATGTCAAGGATGGCGCTCTCCGCGTCGATGTCAGCGGAGGTGGCGAAGTCGGTCGCGGTTTTCGCGAAGCGCTCCAGCGGCGCACCGTACATGGCTCTCACCACAGCGGCTTCTGATCGCGCTGCCGTGAGGGCCACTTCCTCGTCCGTGATCGGCATGTGCACAGCATAGGCGCGATCTCCACCAGCGCCCGCCTGCCCCCCCGGGGGCGACGACGTCCAGGCCGGCGTCCGGACCGGGGTCTGCCGCCTTCATGCCCGCGGACCGCGAAGAAACCTCCCTCACGGGCGACGATTCTGCCCCACGCCGGGAGTTTCCCCTTCGACCGACCACCACGGCACGGCTCCAGGAGAGGGGACACGCCGGACACGGTCGCCGCGCGGGCGACCCGTTGCCGGAGTGTCCCCTGATCCGCAGGTGCGTTTCTTCCGATCGAACCGGGCCGGATTCGAGGGATGCCGGTCAACCGAAGTGTCCCCGCAAAAACCGGGAGACATCACTCGGTTATCCGGTCACCTGTCCTGATGGCTCGCCTTTTCTCCGCCTCGATGGGCGCGACCTCTTTAAGGGCGCCGGCCACCCGGGGCCTACCGGAGGGTCATTCAGATTCCCTGGTAGTGCAGGTCGTTCAGATTGTTACTGGGGTTGTACGTACAGTAGTAGTAGCGCCAGCTGTATTTGTACTGCAACGCCGTCTTTTTCCTGAGACAGTCATTGCAGTTGCCGTGGCTGGAGACGAACCTGCTGTTGGGACGCGCGGAAGTCGGGAAGCCGCAGTCGTTGCCCATGATCGCCACCGTCCCGGAGACGCCGGCCGTCACCGCCGCGGCCGAGGCGGACGCGGGTGCCGCCGTGAAGAGAGATGCGCCGAGTAGGGGTGCGACGGCCAGCATCGACCACGCCGATTTCCTGCTGATTCTCTGTCTCATTACTTCCTCCCGTTGGGACTTTGACGGCCCCCATCAGTCCGTGGCGGCAACACTACGGCAACCTAATTCGGACAACAATAAGCTTCTGTGTCTTGTTTCGCGGGTTCGCGGGACGTGAGCGGCTTTAACCCGTATGACCTGCTGGTTCAAGAGGACAGCGGAACTTTTCGGAAAGGCGCTGGCACTTCGGTCGCACGTTCGCCCGGTATGCGGTCATCGGCGGGGACGGGGCCGGCGACCTTTCCGCCCGAGCGGCTTCAGGGCGGGGGATCGCCGGCGGAGGCGACGAGGCGGGCGGCCAGCGCCCTGACCTCGTCGCGCAGCTCGGCGGGAGTGATCACGGTGAACGGCCAGCCGAGCCCGGCGAGCATCTGCGCCATCCCGTCCAGCCGCTCGGCCCTGGTGTCCAGCAGCACCCCGCCGGAGGTCTCGGCCAGCGTCGCCGTGGAGGCCGGGATCCGCGCGGCGGCCTCCTCCAAGGTGGTCTCCAGCAGCACCCTGACCTCGTGCCGGTAGGGCACCGCCGACAGTGACCCGACCACGTGGGCCACCGGGTCGAAGCCGTCGGGCACCTGGAAGCCCCTTTCGGTGTGCACGGCGCCCGCCACCCGGTCCACCCGGAACGTCCTGATCTCCCCGCTGCCGTGGTCGAGCCCGGCGACGTACCAGCGGCCGGAGTGGAAGACGATGCCGTACGGGTCGAGATCGCGCTCGGAGGCGTCGCCGCGCCAGGAGCGGTAGGCCAGCCGGACGGTGACCCGGCGCCGGGCGGCGCCGGCGAGGGCGAGCAGCGGTCCCGCCTTCGGGGTGCTCACCTTCGGCGCCGCGTTCCCGGTGTGGCCCAGCGTCTCCGACACCGCGTCGACACGCTCGCGCAGCGGACGCGGGAGCACCCGCTGGATCTTGGCCAGCGCGCTCTCGGTCGCGGCCTCCCCCACCGCCAGCCCGGTCCGCCGCCCGGCCAGCAGCCCCAGCACCACGGCGGTGGCCTCGTCGTCGGTGAGCATGAGCGGCGGGAGCTTGTAGCCGGGCAGCAGCCGGTAACCGCCGTGGCGGCCCCGTTCGGCCTGGACCGGCACCCCGAGCTCCGACAGCCTCACCGCGTAGCGGCGGACCGTGCGCTCGTCCACCTCCAGCCTCGCGGCGAGGTCGGGGCCGGTCAGGCCGGGGGCGGCCTGCAGCAGCTCAAGCAACGCGAGCACCCGGGCGGCGGTCATCGGAATTCCCTTCAAAATCAGGACCGATACTGTCCGGATTCGATTCTAGGGTGAAACCAGGCGAACAGAGGAGAGACATGATGAGCACATACGTCCTGGTCCCCGGTTTCTGGCTCGGCGCGTGGGCCTGGGAGAAGGTCACCGGACCGCTGCGCGAGGCCGGGCACGACGTCCACCCGGTCACGCTCACCGGCCTCGGCGACAGGGTTCACCTGGCGGGCCCCGAGGTCGACCTGGAGACCCACATCCAGGACATCGTCAACACCATCGTCTTCGCGGACCTGACCGAGGTGATCCTCGTCGCCCACAGCGGGGCCGGCGCCCCGGTCACCGGCGCGGCCGACCGGATCCCCGAGCGCGTCGCCCGGATCGTCTACGTCGAGAGCGGGCCGACGGCCGACGGAATGACCCACCTGGACCTCCACGAGCCCGAGTGGCGGGCGTTCATCGAGAGGCGGGTCGCCGAGCGGGGCGACGGGGTGCGCTACCCGCTCCCCTCCTGGGAGGAACAGGAGGAGGCCGGGGCCGGCCTGGAGGGACTGGGCGAGGCCGAGCGCGAGTGGCTCGCCTCCCGCGCGACCCCGCAGCCGTACGGGACGATGACCCGGCCGCTGGTGCTCAAGGGCGGCACGGGCGCACTGCCCAAGACGCTCGTCACCTGCTCGTTCCCGCTGGAGCAGGTGCACGCCATGATCGCTTCCGGTCACCCCTTCTTCGCCGCGCTCGCCGGGCCCGAGTGGAGCTTCGCCGAGGTGCCGACCGGGCACTGGCCGATGGTCTCCAGGCCGGAGGAGACCGCCGCCGCGCTGGCCGCGCTGGCGGGCTGAGGGAACCGGAGGACGGGACACCGCGGCGCTCCGGGAAACCCCTGGAAAGCGGGACGCCGCAGGGCTTCTCGGGGCTCCGGAAGGACCCCGGAAGGCGGGACACCGGGAGGGCCGGAGGACCGGGCGGCGCGGGGTGGCAGGACATTTGTCACGGGTGGTTCCGGATCGATGGATCTGCCCCGGATAACGCGCTCTCCGTAGCGTCGTCCGCATGACGAACGACGCGGTGTCCCTCAGGGACGTGACCAGATGTTTCGGGGCGGTGCGCGCCGTGGACGGCCTCAGCCTCGACATTCCCGCCGGGCAGACCGTCGCCCTGCTCGGCCCGAACGGCGCGGGGAAATCGACCACGATCGGGTTGCTGCTCGGGCTGCTGGCCCCCGGCTCCGGGACGGTGCGCGTCTTCGGGGGCTCCCCCGAGCGCGCGGTCCGGAGCGGGCGGCTGGCGGCGATGCCCCAGGAGGGCGGCCTCGTTCCCCGGACCACGGTCCGCGAGCTGGTCGGTTTCGTCTCCGGGACCTACCGCTCGCCGCTCCCGCTGGAGGAGGTGCTGGCGACCGCCGGACTGGAAGGGCTGGCCGGCCGCAGGATGGAACGGCTGTCGGGCGGCCAGGCGCAACGGGTCCGCTTCGCGCTGGCGCTGGCCGGGGACCCCGACCTGATGTTGCTGGACGAGCCGACCGCGGCGCTGGACGTGCGGGCCAGGCGGGAGTTCTGGGAGAGCATGCGCGCCTTCGCCGCGCGCGGCAAGACGATCGTGTTCTCCACCCACTACCTGGAGGAGGCCGACGAGTACGCCGACCGGGTGGTGGTGATCGACCGGGGCCGGATCGCGGCCGACGGTACCAGCAGGGAGATCAAGCGCCTGGTCGCGCTGTCCACGGTCAGCGTCACCGCCACCGGGGAGGCCGCCTCGCTGGAACGCCTGCCCGGGGTCGTCTCGGCCGAGATCCGGGGTGGGCGGGCCCACCTGCGTACCCGCGACGCCGACGCCACCGTCGTGGCGCTGGCGGCGGCGGGAGCCGTACGAGACCTCGAAGTCGTCCCCGCCGCGCTCGAGGACGCCTTCATCGCGCTGACAGAGCTGACAGAGCCGGCAGAGCCGGCCCCCGGGGCAACGGCGCTGACGGAGGTGGAGGCGTGATGCTCGGCTACGTCCGCCTGGAGTTCACCAGGACCCTCCGCGACCCGGGATACGTGATCATGGGTTTCGCGATGCCCGTGACGATGTACCTCCTCTTCACCAACCTCGGCGTGACGGGCGACGACCGCGTCCTGGCCGCCCTCTACCTGATGGTCAACATGGCCGCCTTCGGCGCGATCGGCTCGGCCTTCAACAACGGCGGCGGCATCGCCGAGGACAGGTCGGCGGGCTGGCTGCGGCAGCTGCGGATCACTCCGCTGGCCCCGGCACGGGTGGTCGCGGGCAAGGCGGCCACCGGCATGCTCGTGGTACTGCCCGTGATCATCGGTGTGTCCCTGGCGGCGGCGCTGCTCAACGGGGTACGGATGGAGACCTGGCAGTGGATCTCGATCGTGCTCCTGCTCTGGGCCGGTTCGCTTCCCTTCAATCTGCTCGGCCTGGCCTTCGGCTACCTGTTCAGCGGCCAGACCGCCTCCGTGCTCAACATCGCGGCCAACATGTCGATGGCGATCATCGGGGGACTGTGGCTGCCCGCCGAGGCCTTCCCCTCCTGGTTGCGGGCCGTCGCGGAGTGGACGCCGAGCTTCGGCTACGCCGACCTGTCGCGGAAGGTCGCCTTCGGGCAGGCACCCGAGGTGGGCACGGCACTGACGCTGACCGGCTGGCTGGTCGTCTTCGGGATCCTGGCGGTGTACGGCTACCGCCGGTCCGGGCGCGTGGGGTGAACCGCGTGATAGGAGTGGCCGGGTGAGCGGGAAGCCGGAAGGACCGCGAGAGGCGCGGCAGGTGAGGCAGGTGAGACCCGGCGTGCCGCAGGCGGCGAAGTCCGAGGTGCCGGAGGCGGCGGGCCGGGGAGGACCTGAAACGGTGAAACCGGGAGAGCCGGGGAGGGCCGGGCGAGGAGAGCCGGGGAGGGCCAGGCGGGGAGGGCCGGGAGAGCTCGCCTTCTACCCGTGGCTGCTGCTCGTCTACCCCCCGATCAGCGACCTCGCCGCGGGGCAGGTGCGGCCGGTGCCGCCCGCCGCGCTGGGGATCGCCGCCTTCGCCGTCCTGTACGTGCTGTGCATCCGGTTGTCCTTCCGCGACCGGCGGCGCGCGGCGGCCGTGGTGCTGGCCGGGCTGCTGGTGGTGGCCTTCCTGCTGCTGGCGGGGTTCGCGCACAACTGGTTCTACCTCGCGCCGCTGATGACCATCGCCTGCGGGGCCGTGCTGCGCGGGAGGTCCGTCTACCTCCTCCTCACGGCCCTGACGCTCGCGCTGGTCGTGGTGATGTGGCGCGCGGGGGCGAGCTGGGCGAGCATCTCCCTGGCCACCTGGGGCACGGCCACCGGTGGCCTGGTGGTCAGCATCGTCCTGAAACTGTTCTCCGTGATCGCCGAGCTCCAGGAGACCCGCGAGGAGCTGGCCCGCGCCGCGGTGGCCGAGGAGCGGCTGCGGTTCTCCCGCGACCTGCACGACCTGCTCGGGCACACCCTGTCGGTGATGGTGGTCAAGGCCGAGGCCGTACGGCGGCTGGCCCCCCGCGACGGCGAGGCGGCGGCGCGGCAGGCCGCCGACATCGAGGCCGTCGGCAGGAAGGCGCTGACCGAGGTGCGGGCCGCGGTCACCGGTTACCGCGGCCGGGGGCTGGCCGCCGAGCTGGCCTCGGCGCGTACGGTCCTGGCCGACGCGGACATCGCCGCCACCGTCACCGTCACCGGGGAGCGGCCGGCACCGGAGGCCGACGCCCTGCTGGGCTGGGCCGTGCGGGAGGGGGTGACCAACGTGGTCCGCCACAGCGCCGCCCGTACCTGCGAGATCACCCTGGAGGGAACGACGCTGGAGATCCGCGACGACGGCCGGGGGCGCGGCGGGAGCCCGTTCGGCAACGGCCTGCGCGGCCTGTCCGAGCGGGTCGTCGCGCTCGGCGGGACCCTGGAGACCCGCGATCGCGACGGCTTCCTGCTGAGGGTGACGCTCCCATGACCGCTCCTGACGCTCCCGTGATCAGAGTGCTGCTGGCGGAGGACCAGGGCATGATGCGCAGCGCGCTGGCCCTGCTCCTCGGCCTGGAGGACGACATCGAGGTCGTCGCCACGGTCACCCGGGGCGACGAGGTCGTGCCCGCCGCGCTCGCCGCGCGCCCCGACGTCGCCCTGCTGGACATCGAGATGCCGGGGGGCAGCGGCCTGGACGCCGCGGCCGAGCTGCGGGACCGGCTGCCGGGCTGCCGGGTGCTGATCCTGACCACGTTCGGCAGGCCCGGCTACCTGCGGCGGGCGATGGAGGCGGGCGCCGCGGGGTTCCTGGTCAAGGACGGCCCCGTGGAGGAACTCGCCGCGGCGATCCGCCGGGCCCTGGCGGGCGAGAAGGTGATCGACCCCGCGCTGGCCGCCGCCGCGCTGAGCGCCGGTGCCAGCCCGCTGACCGACCGCGAGCGGGACGTGCTGGCCGCGGCGGTCGACGGCGCGACGGTCTCCGACATCTCCCGGCGGCTGCACCTGTCGGAGAGCACGGTGCGCAACTACCTGTCCGCCGCGATCGGCAAGACCGGCACCCGCAACCGCATCGAGGCCGCCCGCGCCGCCCGGCACAACGGCTGGCTCTGAGCCGCCGGGGCCGGACGGGGACGGGATCAGAGAACGGGGGCCGGGGCGGGAGCGGGGACGGGAGCGGGTTCCGTGGCGTCCTCGGTGAGCCAGTCGCGCATCATCGCGTAGGTCTTCTCCGCGATCAGCTTCTGGCCCGCGGCGTTGGGGTGGAAGTAGTCCCACTTGCTGAGGTGGCCGACCGTGAACCGCTGCCTGAACACCTCGTTGCCGTCGAACCGGCAGGCGGGGCCGTACGCCGCGCAGACCCTGGCGAGCGCGGCGTTGTAGGCGGCCACCCGGGCGCGCACGCGGTCGCGGCGCGCCCGGTCGGCCGCCGAGGGCGAGGTGGGCCGCGCCAGCATGGTGGGGCAGATCCGGCCCACCGCCCAGAACCCGCGCGCCACCGGGTTGCCCTTGCCGATCTGCCACAGCCGCTTGATGTCGGGGACGCTCGCCACGAACACCCGGCCGCCGGGCCGCCCGGCCCGGAACAGCGCCAGGGCCTCGGCCACCCGCCGCTCGTAGACGGCCACCGGGGTCATCAGCCGCTCTGCGGACACGCAGGCGTCCTGGGCGCCGATCAGCACCGTCACGTAGTCGGCGCGCCTGCCGACCGCGCGGGCCACCTGCCCGGCGAGGTCGGCGCTGGTGGCGCCGGGGACGGCGAGGTTCACGTTGTGCCCGGCGACGGCCGCGTTCAGGGCGCGCAGCCTCACGTACTGGCTCTGGACGCCTCGGTGGTCACCGGTGGACCAGGAGCGGGAGGTGCAGGTGAGATACCAGCCGCAGGCGTTGAATCCCGCGCTGATGGAGTCGCCGAGCGCGGCCATGATCACCGGCCGCCAGGGTTCCGCCGTCCGGGTGGCTCCGGCCGGGGCCGCCCAGGCGGTCGCGAGGGCGGCGAGCCCTGTGAATGCTGTCACAGTCGTGCGAAGCATGACACCTCCGCTGAGAGATCGCGTCTGCTTCGGATGTATCACCGCAGGCCAGGACAGTACGGCCCGTTGACCGAGTACCTTGGTTTTCTTGACACCGCGTGGCGGGTGTGCTGACGGGAGAACCGCCGTCGAACACGTTCAGTTTCCCGCATAGAGTGGCGGGGGTGAGTGTAGCGCTCGGATCAACCCGTCCTCTCGTGGTGACGACCACCCCCGTCGACGACCCCGGTGACCTGTTCGCACGACTGCCGGAGACCGCCCCCTACGCCTGGGTCAGGCACGGGGAGGGCCTGGTCGCCTGGGGTGAGGCCATCCGTCTGGCCGTGCCGCCCGGCCCCCGGCGTTTCGACTGGGCCCGTGACCGGCTCTCGGACCTCTTCGGCGAGGCGCACGTCGACGACGACGTGACGGCGCCCGGCTCGGGCCCCGTCGCCTTCGGCTCGTTCACCTTCGACCCGGAGGCCCGCGGCTCGGTCCTCGTCGTCCCCCAGACCATCCTCGCCCGCCGCGACGGCCGTTCCTGGCTGACCACCGTCGGCGAGCGGCGGCTCGACGCGGTCACCCCGCTCCGCGCCCCGGGCAGGATCCGGTACGGCGACGGCAGCCTGACCGCGCCCGAGTGGGAGCACGCCGTGGCCAGGGCCGTCCGGCGGATCAGGTCGGGCCACCTGGAGAAGACCGTGCTGGCCCGCGACCTGACCGCCGTCGCGGAGCGGCCGATCGACGTCCGGCTGCTGCTGGCCCGCCTGGCCGACCGCTACCCGGAGTGCTACACCTTCTCCTGCGCCGGACTGGTCGGCGCCACCCCCGAGCTGCTGGTCCGGCGCACCGGGGAGACCATCGAGTCCCTGGTGCTGGCCGGCACGATCGCGCGGGGCGCCGACCAGGCCGACGACGTGGCGCGCGGCACGGCCCTGTTCACCTCGGAGAAGAACCGCCACGAGCACGCCTGCGCGGTCGCGTCGGTGCGCGAGGCGCTCGACCCGCTCTGCGCCGAGCTGAAGATCCCCGAGGAGCCCGAGCTCCTGGTGCTCTCCAACGTCCAGCACCTGGCCAGCCCGGTGAGCGGGCGCCTGTCGGACGGGGCCTCGGTCCTGGACGTGGTGGCGGCCATGCACCCGACCGCCGCCGTCGGCGGCACCCCCACCGGGGCGGCGCTCGGCGTCATCCGGGAGCTGGAGGGCATGGACCGGGCCGGGTACGCCGGGCCGGTCGGCTGGATCGACGCGCGTGGTGACGGGGAGTGGGGCATCGCGCTGCGCTGCGCCCAGATCGAGGGCCCCAGAGCCCGCCTGTTCGCCGGCTGCGGCATCATGGGCGACTCCGACCCCGCCTCCGAGCTCGCGGAGGCCCAGGCCAAGCTCCGCGTGATGCAGTACGCCCTGGAGGGCTGACCCTCCGGGTGGACACACCGGCGACCAGGTAGTTTCCGTGCGGCCTGGTGACCACCCGGCTAATGGGCGTACCCTCACAATGGCAATACATCGGACATTTCCGGCAAGAAACCGATATTTTCTCAAGATCGGCGTCCTCTCGTCGCCGCACGGCCGGCCAACTCGTCAGGGAGAGGAAAACATGGCACTACTGACCACCACCCGCCTCACGGTGCGTGACTGGAGTCCCGACGACGCCGCTGAGGCCCTTCACATCTACGGCGTCCCCGAGGTCACCCGGTGGCTGTCCCCGACGATGACGGAACTCGAGGGCGAGCAGGCGATGCGCGCCACGCTGGAGTCCTGGACCCGCAGCCGCAGCACCCTCACGCCCCCGCTGGGCCGCTGGGCGATCGTCCGCAACTCCGACCAGAGGGTCGTCGGCGGCCTCTCCCTGAGGTATCTGCCGCCCGACGAGGAGGACATCGAGATCGGCTGGCAGCTCGCTCCCGACGCCTGGGGGAAGGGCTACGCCACCGAGGCCGGCCGCGCCCTGGCCGAGTGGGCGTTCTCCATCGGTGCCCACGAGCTCGTCGCGGTCGTCCGGGTGAACAACGACCGCGGTGCGGGAACGGCCAAGCGCATCGGCATGCAGTGGGTCGGGGAGACGGACAAGTACTACGAGACGCGCCTCAACGTCTACCGGCTCTGGCCCAGCGACCTCTCCCCCGCGGACGAGGACCCGCTGCGTCCCTGAGGATCCACCCGTCCCCCTTCACTTTCGGTGGCGACCGAGCGTGGTCACAGGCGGGGAAGACGCGTTGGAGCCCGGCCGCATCGAGAACGGCCCGAGGAAGATTCTCCCGTCGGCCAGGTGTGTCCGATTGTCTGGAGGTTAGGGGGCCCTTCCGGCGGCATCGGGAGGGCGCCATGGTCATCGTCCGGCGAGAGGTCGTCACCACCCCCGCGGTCCTGCTCGCGGGGGTCGCGCTGCTCTACCTCACCGCCCAGTTCCTCATCCCCACCCCCGGCATGGGGATCGGCTGGGACGAGGCCGTCTACGCCTCCCAGTACGCCGCCCACGCGCCGCCCGCCGTCTACTCCGCCCCGCGTGCCCAGGGGGTGCCGCTCCTCGTCGCGCCGATCGTGGCGATCACCGACGAGGTGGTCGTGCTGCGGATCTGGCTGACCCTGGTCTCCTCCGCCGCCCTCTTCGGCGCCTTCGCCGTCTGGCTGCGGGTCAGGAACCACTGGGTCGTGCCGCTGGCCGCCCTGGTGCTGGCCGGATGCTGGTTGTCCCTCTTCTACGGCAACCAGGCGATGCCCAACCTCTACGTCGCGCTGGGCGCGGTCGCCGCCACCGGCTTCCTGCTGACCGGGACCCCGCTGGGCCTGGGCGGCTCCATGGTGCTCGTCTCGCTCATGCGGCCGACCGACGCGCTGGTGCTGGCGGTGCCGCTGGCCGCCTACGCCCTGTGGCAGCGGCGGTTCCGGGAACTGGCGGCGCTGGCCGCGGGGCTGGCGATCGGCTGGGGCCAGTGGATGGCCGAGGCGGTCGTCCGGTTCGGCGGGGTCGCCGAACGCCTCGGGGCTGCCGGGGAACACAACGACACCGGGCTGACCAGCACCCTGGACGAGCAGGCCCGCGCCCTCGACGGGCCGGCGTTGTGCCGCTTCGGGGTCGAGTGCGGCGGCGTGTCCCCCGCCCTGATCATCTGGTGGATCGCGATCCTGCTGGCCACGGGCGCGGGCCTGTGGGCGGCTCGGCACACCGCCTGGTTCCGCCCGCTCGCGCTGGCGACGGCGACGGCCGTGGCGATGGCACTGCCGTACTTCTTCTACGTCGACTACGCCGCCCCGCGCTTCCTGCTCCCGGTGTACGCCCTGCTGGCCCTGCCCATCGCGACCGCCGCGCACCCGGCCCCCATACCGGTCCTGGCCGGTGTGGCGGCCCATCTGATCCTTCAGGGCACCGTCGCCGTCGCCATGTCGTCGGATGCCCGCACCGAACGCGACGTCATGAACGCCGCCGCCGAGGAGCTCAGGCCCCGGATCGAGGGACCATGCGTGATCTACGGGCAGGGCGGCGCCCAGCTCGGCTACCTGCTGGGCTGCGAGTCGCAGGCCATCGCCCAGCGGTTCGACACCACCATGCCCCGGCGCATCCAGAAGTTCCGGGAACGCGGCTACGACATCATCGTGACCCACCGGGGCGTCAAGCCGCCGGCCTACACCGGCGACTGGAAACGGCAGGACCTGCCCGGGCCGTGGCGGGCGCGGTTCGGCGAAACCTCCTGACGTTCGATCCTCAGCTGCCGGTTCGCGCCGGCGGCGTTCGGCGGCCAGGAGGGTTGCGACATGGCGAACCAGGTCCCGGGAGACGTCGAGCGTGGCACGATAGGTGATCACGTGGAGCTTTCCGGTCGAGGATCTTGTGGTGAGACCTCTTCTACCGGGGGCTCCACGCTCATTTCAGGGACATCGCGACCTATCCCGGTTCGTACGCGTCAATGACGCTTGGCGACATGACACCACAGATGCTTGGCCTGTTCTCGCTGAGATCACCTCAGTAGAGGGTCAGGGGAGACAAATTTCCCGATGGACGGGTCGTAGTAGCGGGCCGACAAGTAGTCCAACCCGGTGGAGTCGTCTTCGATCTTGCCGAGGAAGCCGCGGTCGGTGAAGGGCAGGTCATCGGAGCCGCGGCGCTTGCCGTAGGACCTGTTTTGTGAATCACTGAGTGTTGAATGGTGCGACTCGCGTCTTGGACCTCGCTGGGTCCTCGCGCTGCGCGCATATCACGCTCAGGCTGTGTCTGTTTGGGCCTTCGCCCCAAACCCCAGGTGAGGGGCCTTCCGGCCCCTCACCCTCCCCGGACGCCAACCAATTCGCCTGACGCCTCATCAATCGTGTGGCTGGATAGAGCACATGGTTCGTCGCCATGAACTCACCGATGACGCCTGGGCGCGCATCGCCCCGTTGCTTCCGGCCAACCCCGAACGCGGTGGCCGCTGGCGTGATCACCGCCAGGTCCTCAACGGCATCGTCTGGAAGATCCGCACCGGCGCCGACTGGCGTGACGTCCCTGAGCGCTATGGCCCCTGGCAGACCATCTACCAGCGCTTTCGCCGCTGGTCAGCCGACGGCACCTTCACCCGGCTCTTGGAGCATGTCCAGGTGCACGACGACGCCGTCGGCCAGGTCGACTGGTCGGCCATCTGCGTGGACTCCACCATCGTGCGCGCTCACCAGCACGTGGCCGGAGCCCGTAAAGGGGGACCCACCACGGCACACCCGGGCAGCAACCTGGTCAGAACGATCAGGGCCGACAGGCGCTCGGGCGCTCGCGCGGCGGACTGACCACCAAGATCCACCTGGCCGTCGACGGACGCGGCCTGCCTCTGGCGTTCGTGCTCACCGGCGGCAACGTCAACGACTGCACCCAGTTTGCGGCCGTGATGGAAGCCATCCGCGTGCCCCGCACCGGCACCGGCCGGCCCCGCACCCGGCCCGACCATGTGATCGCCGACAAGGGCTACAGCTCCCGCGCCATCCGCACCTACCTGCGCCGACGCAAGATCGGCGCGACCATTCCCGAGCGCGCCGACCAACTGGCCGGACGAGCCCGCCGCGGACACCGCCGCCATGCCTTCGACCCGATCCGCTACAAGCGGCGCAACGTCGTCGAACGCTGCTTCAACCGGCTCAAGCACTTCAAAGGCATCGCCACCCGCTACGACAAGCTCGCCGCCCACTACCGATCAGCCGTGACCATCGCCTGCCTACTGCTCCGGCTCAGATGATCCACAAAACAGGTCCTAGTCTGGGAAGATGGCATTCATTCCACGCCACACCTCGGCCGCGGCGGCACTCGCTCTCCTCGGCGTGACCGGCATCGCCGCGGTGACGGTCGCGGCGGCCCCGCCGGTGCCCGTCGCTCCGGGCACACCACAGGCATCCCCGCCGGTGACCCCTGCCCCGGGCACGTCACAGGCGTTCACCGCCACGGTGACGCCGGTGTCCCCGGGCCAGCTCCGCCATTCCTGGCGTCGGGGATGCCCGGTGGGACCCGACGACCTCAGAATGATCACTATGACCCACTGGGGCTTCGACGGCAGACCCCACACGGGAAAGATGGTGATCAACAAATCGGTGGCCGGCCAGGTCGTCTCGGTCTTCAGGAAGCTGTACGGTCAGCGCTTCCCCATCCGGCGGATGCAGCCGGTGGAGGCCTACAAGGGCAGCGACGACGCCTCCATGGCGGCGGACAACACCTCGGCCTTCAACTGCCGTCGCGTCGGGACCAGCGGCACCTGGTCGCAGCACGCCTACGGCCTGGCGATCGACGTCAACACCCGGGAGAACCCCTACATCCATCCCTATCCAGGCGGCACCGTCGATCCCCCGAACGCGAAGGACTACGTCCGGCGGCCCCTGGATCGGCCAGGGGTCATCAACCCCGGTGACGACGTGGTTCGCGCGTTCGAGAAGATCGGCTGGGTCTGGGGCGGATCATGGTCGTCCTCGAAGGACTACCAGCACTTCTCCCAGAACGGACGATGACGCCTTCGTACTGAGATCTCCCGGTGCCGTGCCACGGCGGGAGCCGCCGGCGGCCGTCTCGGCGGCATGGGACCGCCGGCCGGTGAGCCCTGGCCGGACATGAGCGGAGGCCGGACCTCAGGGGCAGGACGTCCGGCGCGAGCGAGGCATCCACCATGATCGAGGCTCTGACCTGGCCTTTAGTACACCGAGCACCCCTCTTACCTGGCTAACCTGCACGTATGGACAACGTTGACCGGCGAGCGCCCGCAGGCTTGGGAACGGCCTCCCTCGTGAGCGCCGCCCTGCTCGCACTCGTCATGGCCTTCGGCGGGTTTTTCGGTGCCCGTGCCGCCTCCGCCTCCACGGCCGCCGCCCTGCCACCCCCGTCGCCGGGACGGCAGCTCATCACCGTGACGGCCGACGCCTACCACAGGAGCACCGCCACGCTGGTCGCCTACACCGCGGAGAACGGCCGCTGGGTGAAGGCGTACGGGCCGTGGACGGCGAACGTCGGGGAGAGCGGCATCGCCCCGCCGGGCCAGAAGCGGGAGGGCGACGGGCGCACCCCGTCCGGCACGTACGGGTTCGACTTCATGTTCGGGGTCAAACCCGATCCCGGTGTGAGATTCCCCTACCGGCAGGCGCTCTCCCACGACAAGTGGAACGACGATTCCGCCAGTCCCCTCTACAACACATGGGTGGACGCCCGCCACGCCGATCCGGGGACCACCCCCGAGGACATGATGAACCCCCCGGCCTACGACTACGGCGCCGTGATCGCCTACAACACCGAGAACCGCACACCCCACCTGGGTAGCGCGATCTTCCTCCACGTCAGCAACGGCGGGCCCACCAGTGGCTGCGTCAGCCTGCCGGTCGACGAACTGCTGCGGCTGCTGCGCTGGATGGACCCGAAGCACTCTCCGCAGATAGACATCAGGGTCGCCTGACCACGGAGCGACGGCCCGTACGAGCGCCGCGTCGACGGTGCCACCGATCTTCCAGGGGCACTCGCCGACGCCGCGGAGCGCCCTGAAACGTACCTTGGGCCGGGCATTCGCACGTTCGGCGGGGGCCCGAGCGCACCGTGGACCTTGTCCTGGCGGCGGGGAACCCGAGGTCGCCGGGCATCGCGGGCCGTGCCGCCCCGCCGGAGGTCGGAACTCGAGCTCAGGAGCCGAGATAGCGCAGCACCGCCAGGACGCGGCGGCTGTAGCCGGTGACGTGGAGCAGGCCGAGCTTGTCGAAGATCGCGTTGACGTGTTTCTCGACGGCGCTCTGGGAGACGTGCAGCCGCTCGGCGGTGGAGGCGTTGGTCAGGCCCTGCGCCATGTGGTCGAGCACCTCGCGCTCGCGGGAGGTGAGGCGGCTCAGCGGGTCGGCGTGGGTGGTTCTGGCCAGCAGCTGCCGTACCACCTCCGGATCGAAGGCCGCTCCCCCGGCGCCGACGCGGTCGAGCGCGTCGAGGAAGTCGGCGACCTGGGCCACCCGGTCCTTGAGCAGGTAGCCGACCCCGTCCACGTCACCGGTCATCAGCTCGGTGGCGTAGCGCTTCTCGACGTACTGCGACAGGACCAGCACGCGCGTCCCCGGGTGGCGGCGGCGGATCTCCAGCACCGCCCGCAGCCCCTCGTCGGTGTGGGTCGGCGGCATCCGCACGTCGGCGACCACGACGTCGGGCCGGTGCTCGGCGACCGCGGCGACGAGCGCCTCGCCGTCGCCGACCGCGGCCGGCACCTCGTGGCCCTCCTCCAGCAGCAGCCGGACCAGCCCCTCGCGCAGCAGGGTCGAGTCCTCGGCCAGGATCACCCGCACGGAAGCTCCGCGATGATCACGGTGGGCCCGCCGGGCGGGCTGTCGACGCCGAAGCGGCCGTCCAGCGCGGCCACCCGCCGCGCCAGCCCCGACAGGCCGCCGCCCGCCGCGCTCGCCCCGCCCACGCCGTCGTCCTGTATCCGCACGACGACCATTGTGTCGCGTTCGCGGACCTCGACGGTGATCACGGTGGCGCGGGCGTGCTTGGCCGCGTTGGTCACCGCCTCGCTGACCACGAAGTACGACGCCGTCTCCACCGCCATCGGCGGCCGTGCGGACAGCTCGCAGACGACCTTGACCGGGACGCCGGAGCGCTCGGCCACCCCGGCCAGCGCGTTGGCGAGCCCGAGGGTGTCCAGTCCCGACGGGTAGACCCGCCAGGCCACCTCGCGGAGCTCGGCCAGCGCCTGCTGCGCCTCCTCGTGCGCCTGCGCGAGCAGTTCGGAGCGTCCTCTGCGCGCCCGTCCGACCAGCATGGACAGCGCCACCAGCCGTTGCTGCAGCCCGTCGTGCAGGTCCCGCTCGATCCTGCGCCGCTCGGAGTCGACGGCCGCCAGCGCGCCCGCGCGGCTCTCGGCCAGCTCGGCGATGCGGCGCCGCAGCGCCTCGGTGGGATCGGGCCCGAGCGTGCGCACGGCCAGCCTCCGCTCCAGCGCGTACACCCCCACCAGGCCCGACAGGTCCAGAAACAGCAGGACGACGCCCCCCAGGAGGATGTAGGCGAGCAGCGGCACACTCGGCGTCATGCCGTCGAACGGCAGGCCCCTCCCCCAGGACCAGGCGAGGGCGAGGGCCGTCCAGGCGCCGCAGACGAGCAGCACGACCACCAGGCCGCCGAGCACGCCCACCGGCACCCTGGCCGCCAGGTAGCGCAGCTCCTGCCCGTCCGGGCGATCCGCGTCGAGTTCGAGGGCGGCGGGGTCGAGACGCAGGCGGCGGGCTTCGAGCACGGCCAGCCGCCGGGCCGCCTCCCGCACGGCCGGGCGACCGGCGAACGGCAGCGCGAGCGGCAGGAACACCACGCCGAGCAGGGCGGTGACCGTCCCGAGGACCACCGCCCACAGCAGCCGCAGCCCCTCGGCGGCGGGCGCGCGCCGCCTCCCGTGCCGCTCGACCGGCCCGGCGCCCGCGAGCACCGGGACGGCCGGGGGCACCGGCGCGATCACCGGCCCCGGCGCCCCGCGGCCTTCCATCGGTCCAACCGGCCCATCTGACATGTTCCAGAGGCTACAAACGATCGGGACGTGACCGGAATGAGGTACGTGGCCGTTTCGGGGCTGTGGAGAACCACACCCCGCCGGAAGCCGCGGGCACGCACGGGCACGGGTCTCAGCCCACCGGCGGGAGCAGGGTGCCGAGTGCGGCGGCACCGTCGAGGAGGGCTCTGGAGCGGGCGTCGACGCTCGCGTCCCTGGCGGCCAGCGTGGCCGTCACCTCGTCCCAGCGGCGGGAGCCTCGCAGCTCCGGCATCAGAGCCCGGAGCGAGGCGACGCGATGGCCGGCCATGCGCAGCTGGTGGACGATCCGCGCGTCCCGGACGTCGTCCGGGAAGTATCGTCGCGGTCCTGCCGGGGAGGTCCGCCGGGGCACGACGAGACCCTCCGCGTCCCAGTGCCGCAACGTCGAGGGGCGCACGCCGAGCGCGCCGGCGAGCTCGGAGACGCCCATCACGTCCGAGGGGCGTACGTCGCCGATCGACTCCCCGGAGATCGTCGCGGCGGCCTCCCGGGCCAGCGCGAGTTCCCGCCGCTCGGTGTCGAGCCGGGCGTGTGCCGCGTCGAGCAGGGCGAGCAGGTCCGAGGCGGGATACGCGTGCGCCGCGCGCATGATCCTCTTGGCCTCGACCGGTCCCGCGCCGGCCGCGAGGGCCCGATAGGCCACCGCGGAACGCAGGTGCGCCTCGCCGTAGATCCGGTACCCCGTGCCGGTACGCGTCGCCGGAGGCAGCACCCCGTCGCGCTCGAGATTGCGCACCTGCTGGACGGAGCACCCGGCATGCCGCGCGACATCAACCGTCCGCATATTTCCTGATTTGCGACTTATCACCCGTCCACCTCGACGTGTTCGGGGCAAAGTCTCCACAAGCACGTGAATGACACGCTACAACACATGAGTATCGACGAGATCATCGAATTCCTCGCCGGCCTCGACGGGATCCTGATCCTCCGGCCGGCCCCCGGCGACGGTTCACCCGAGATCAGCTGGGGCGACACGTTCTTCTACTACGCGCCCGACGGCGAGGTCCCGAAGGCGACCCAGCCCTTCGCGACGATCGTGACGAAGGACTACCCGGGCGACGAGCTGTCACGGCTGGACCGTCCCGGCGTCTTCCGCCTGAACGTTTTCGCCGGGAAGGACGCCTTCGCCGATCGGACGGGCCGGCAGCCGCGCGACGCGGCCCCGGGCGAGGACGACCCGGGCGAGGCCGACTCCGTGATGGCGCACCCCGTCTACGGCACGCTGGGCTGGCTGGCCGTGGTGAACCCGGGGCCGCGGACGGAACCGGCGGTCCGGGAGCTGCTCCGCACGGCCCACGACCTGGCCCGCTCTCGCCACCGGCGGCGCGCCGGATCGGCGTCACCCTGATCCGAGGACGGCCCGAACACGCCGGAGGCGACGGACAGATCCACCGGATCGGTGACGATCTCCTCTCCCGGCGGGATGGTGAGCCTCGCGGCGCCGTCGACGGTGAGGCCGGCCCGCCCGCGCTCGGTGGCGGCCGCCGCGGCGGCGACGGTCAGGGGGGCGCGGCCGTAGCGGTTCGTCAGGCGCACGCGGAGAAGCTCTCCTCCGCCGGCCATGTGCAGCACCTGACGCACCGTCTGGTCCGCGAAACCGCGTGGTTCGGTGAACCGGATCCGCCCGTAGGGACTGATCACCGCGGTGCGGAAGCCCGCCGTCCACCTCATGCTCGCTCGATTCATTGCCATGGGCATATCGCCGATCAAATGAGGACGGGACGATACCGCGGAAATTCACACCTGCCGTTCCGGTGATTTCCGGCGAGCCGGTCACCGTCGATGGAACGCCAGATCCACCGCGATGTCCGCCCGTACGAGAACATTCATGACGGGATGAAGAACTTCCGGTCGTTCACGCGGGAACGTTTATTCCTTTCGTTCTCGCGTGAGCCGGTGATCCCGCCCGGGCGCGTCGCCGCCCCCGCCCCCGCCGAGGGCGGCCGACGCCCGCGCGGCGTTCCTCACCGGCGAGCCGCGGGGCTCGCACCGTGGAGTCCCAGCATCAGGCGGAGCTGGGACAGCAGAACGCCACGGAAGTCGGCGGGAGCCGGCGGCGCGGGATGGCGCAGGACCCTGAAGACGATGACTCCGATCAGAGCGGAGATCAGGAAGTCCGTCACGTCGTCGGGTCCGTGGACGAGGGTGAACCCGCCCTGCTCACCGCCTTCCCGCACGGCGGCCAGGAAGGGCGCCCGGTAGCGCTGCTGCACCTCCGTGCTGTAGGCGCGAAGTTCGTCGTCCCGCATGGCGGACCGCCAGAATTCGACGAGCATCCGCCGCGTGCGATCGGAGTTGTTCAGGCTCCGATCGATCATGGCGACCAGTCGCTCCCATGGATCGCGTTCGGCGGCGGCCACCGCCTCCAAGGCCGCCACCTCCCGATCGACGGAAAGCCCCATGGCCTCGATGACCATGTCCTCACGCGAACCGAAGTAGTTCTGCAGCGTGCTGATCGCGACACCGCTGGCAGCCGACACGTCGGCGAAGCGGGTGTTCTCATAGCCGCGTTCGGCGAGCACGTTCATTACCGCATCCAGGACGAGAGTTCGTTTCTCCCCGCCCGCACGCCTTTTCCGGTTCGCTATAGGCATGGCCGTACCATACGTTCATACCTGGTGGTGGTCAAACCATGGAGAGGCGTGTCCGGACAATTGCGAGTCGTTCCCGCAATACAAAAGGTGTGCACGTCCGGCATCGCCGCCCCGGAATTTCGCATCCGGGGTGGCGGTCCCCCGGTGCCGTCCCGCCCGTGCGGCCGGAGCCGGCGCGACCGGTCGATCGCGGCGGAGGCCGCGCGGCGGGGAAACAGCGGCGGGGAAACAAAGGCGCACGGTCTCCCGCGACTACGCCAGGGGCGGGATGTTGTGGTTGTGGCGGAACACGTTGCGCGGGTCGTACATGGTCTTCGCCGCCTGCAGCCGCTCGTAGGTCGGCTCGTCATACGCCAGCCGCACGCTTTCGACGGAGGCGTCGGCCGGCGAGAGGTAAACGGGGTGCTTCCGGCCGCCTCCGGACGCGACGAGCCTGTCGATCAGTTCCAGGCCCACGTTCTCGCTGTCCTTCACATCGCCGGGCGCGACCGCCGCCAGCGTGAACGCGGCGAAAGCGGCGTCACGCCGTCCCACCGCGTTGGCCCGCTCCGGAGCCTTCGCGAACGCGCCACCGAGATGGGTCAGGTTGACCATGGTGACAGGCGTGCCGGAATCCGTTCCGACGACCTCCAGGATCGCCTCCATGGCCGAGGGAGGCAGTGCGTCGAGCACGGTGAAGTGCTCGACGGCGGCGCCCGGTTCGGCCGGATCGTTGGTGATGGCGGCGATGTTCGCGGCGGGCATCACGGTCACGGTGTCGGAGAGTACCGGCGCGGCCGCCCGCAACGGGGCGACCAGTGTCTCACCGTCGCCCGCCGAGCCCAGGTAGGAGACCCGTACGGAGACGGTGAGCTTTCCGCGCATGAATTCGGGAACGAACGGCAGGTCGGGCGCACGCAGGAAGACGATCGACGAGGTCATGTCGTCGGGCGCCGTGGCGGTGAACCGCTGGTAGGCCCGCAGCACCGCGCGGGCGTTCTCACCCGGGAACTGCAGCGCCCCGGCGTACAGTTCCGTTACGGGGAACAGCCCGAACTCCATCGCGGTGACGACGCCGAAGTTGCCTTTCCCGCCGCGCAGGGCGAAGAACAACTCCGCGTCGGACTGCGGCGTGACGTGACGGAGCAGGCCGTCCGCGGTCACGACGTCGATCGCCAGGACATGGTCGGCCGCGTAGCCGAAGGCCCGCCCCAGCGCGACGCTCACCCCGCCGCCGAGCGTGTAACCGACGACACCGACCTGCGGCGAGGAACCGGCGAGGGGCGCGAGCCCGGCCTTGGCGGCCTCCTGCACCACCTGACCCCAGCGGACGCCGGCTTCGACCCGCGCGGTCCTCGCCGCGCCGTCGACGCTCACCTCCGTCATGCGACGCGTGGTGATCATGACGGCTTCCCCGGGAACGGACACGGAGGGACCGTGCCCGGTGTTGAGGACCGCGGCGGGGAGGTCCCGCTCCGCGGCGAAGCGCACCGCCGCCTGGACGTCCGCGACGCCGGTGGCACCGATGATCACGCTCGGGCGATGGGTGACGGCCGTGTTGAACACCGACGCCTCGTCGGCAAAACCGTCGTCCTCCGGGAAGAGGACGGGCCCTTCGACGGATGAGAGCAGCGAGGGACGTGAACGGAGGGGCATGGGGATGTCTTTCCGATCTTGTTGTGCGCAGCCGGTGCGAGCCGGGTGCCGATGGCCGCAGGCACGTCGGAGGCGGCCCTCTGTCGCCCGGCGCATAGGTGGGGTCGCCCGGCATGCGATCCGCGATCCGTGGTCGATCGCCCTGCGTTCTGTTCGAGCCGACCGTCATGCGATCGGCACAGCAATACGGTATCACGATACCGATTTATGCGCGTTTCCGAGATTTCCCCCGCACCACCCGGTGACGCCGCCCCCTGCTGGACCCGGCCCGCCGCAGGGCCGGAAACGATCACTTCGCCCCGGCCTGGCGCTCGGCGACCAGCTGGAAGACGCGCTTGAACTCCGCGTACGCCTCCTCGCCGACAGCCCGCGCGTGCTCGGCCTCCATCTCCACGAGAATGGCGTCCGACTTCACCATGTGATCGAGGCCCAGCTCGGTGGGCACGACGAGCTTGGCCCTGCGGTCGGCGGGATCCGGCCGCCGCTCCACGTACCCGAGCGCCACCAGCTCGTCCACCAGGTTGCCGATCACCTGCTTGTGCTGGCCCGACTGCGCGGCCAGGTCGGAGGCCCGGCTGCCCTCCACGTCCAGGTAGGCCAGCACGGCCCCGTGCCGCGGCCTGACCTGCGCGTGCCCCATCTCCGACAACCGGGAGAACAGCTCCTTCTGCAGGCCGAACAGCGTCCGGCTGGACAGGATCCCCAGGTCGGGCAGCTCCCGCTTGCGCTCGCTCCTCGACACCGCACGCCTCCCATTTAGTCACCGATTTTGACTGTCACTAATTTTGACCATATCGTCGTGGCATGACGACGACAGTGGAAATCACCAGGTTCCGCGTCTCCCCGGAGCACACGGCGGACCTTCTGGCCGCCCGTGGCGGGATGATCTCGGACTTCCAGGCCGACCGGGACGGGTTTCTGGGCGCCAGGCTCGTCCAGCTGCCCGGCGGCGAATGGCTGGACATCGTGGAGTGGCGCTCGCCGGCCGACTTCGCGGCCTCCCGCGCCACGGGCGGCAACCTGCCGGGAATCCAGGCCTTCTTCGCCCTGATCGACGAACTCGTTTCCACGGAAGAGGGGACATCACGATGACCATCCTGATCACCGGTGCCAACGGCACCGTCTCCACGGAGGTACTGCGCTCGCTGCGGGGCACGGCGGACCTGCGGGTGCTGGTGCGCGACAGGGCCAAGGCGCCGTCGGGCGCCGAGGTGGCGGTCGGCGACCTCCACCACCCGGACACGCTGGGCCAGGCCTTCGCGGGCGTGGACACGGTGTGGCTGCTGACCGCGATGGGCCCGGACTCCACGCACGCCAGCGGCAACGCGCTCTCGGCGGCCAAGAAGGCGGGCGTGCGGCACGTCGTCCGCATGTCGGCCATCGGCGCGGGGCACGACGCCCCGACCCGCAACGGCCGGCTGCACGTCCTGTCGGACATCGAGCTCTCGGCCTCCGGCCTCGGCTGGACCGTCATCCGCCCGGCGTACTTCATGCAGAACATTCTCGGCTCGGTCGACGGCGACACCTTCCACGGCGCTCCCGGAGAGGGCCGGATCGGCATGATCGACGTTCGGGACATCGCCGACTTCGCCGCCGCCGTGCTCCGTGACCCCGCACCCCACCACGGGGAAACCTACACGCTCACGGGGCCGGAGACGATCAGGCTGCGGGACATGACGGCCACGCTGTCGGAGGTGTACGGCAGGCCGCTCACCTACCGGCCGCTGGACCCCGAGGACGCCTATCCCGTGCTGTTGAAGGCCGGGATGAAGGAGTGGGACGCGGAGGTCACCCAGGAGTACCTGAGGGCCTACGACGCGGGCTGGGGCGACTACACCACGCCCACGTACACCGCCGTGACGGGCCGTCCGGGCAGGACGTTCGCCCAGTTCGCCCGCGACTACGCCGACCAGATCGGCGGGTGAGGCCGCGCCGCCGGACCGGGCCTCCGGGGGGCGTGTCACGAACGGGAAAGGGCCCGCCGGGGCAGGAGGGGGAACGGCCGGGGAAGGAGACCCCGGCGCGAACCCCGCCGCTACCCGGCAGGCCCTTCGGCGCGTCCACGGCTACGCGTGGTGCCTGCCCTTGCGCCGGTCGGACAGCCTCACCACGATGAAGACCACCACGGCGAGGACCACGATGCCCAGCACCGCCTTCGACACCACCCCCATGTAGCGCTCGACCAGATCCCACTGCTCACCGAGCAGGAACCCCGCCATCACGAAGGCCGTGTTCCAGATGAGGCTGCCCAGGGTGGTGAGGAGGGTGAAGACCAGGATCGGCATGCGCTCGACCCCCGCGGGGATCGAGATGAGGCTGCGGAAGATGGGGATCATCCGGCCGAAGAAAACGGTCTTCCTGCCGTGCCTGGCGAACCACGCCTCGGTCTTCTCGATGTCGGAGACGCTGACCAGCGGCAGCTTGGAGGCGATGAACACCACGCGCTCCCGGCCCAGCAGGGCCCCGACCGCGTACAGCGCCAGCGCGCCGACCACCGATCCTATGGTCGTCCAGAGCACGGCGTCGAACAGTCCCATGTCCCCCTTGCTCGCGGTGAACCCGGCCAGCGGCAGGATCACCTCGCTGGGCAGGGGCGGGAACAGGTTCTCGAGTGCGATCGCCAGCCCCGCCCCGGGCGCACCCAGGGTTTCCATAAGGTTGATCGCCCATCCGGCGATCCCGTCGACATTCGGTGAACTCATAGGGACAAGGCTACGGAGAGCCGCGTACGGTGTGGATGCGGAACGCTCCCCGTCTCGCCTGGCACGCACCGCACAGCACGGCTGCGGAAAACCACAGCCGCCCGCGGCGCGCCCGTGACGGCCGGGTGTTCTCCGAGATTTCCGCACGTCAGCGAGGTGCCGGGCGGTCAGGACGGGGACGGCGGTGCCGCCCGCCGAGCCCGTCACGACCCAGGGAAGGGCGGCCGGGGCCGCCGATCGGCGCCCTCGCCCCGCACCGAGTGTGACCCATCCCACATTCGCCGCCCCCGGGGCCGGCGCGTATCCGGGGTCCAGCCGGGGAAAGATCTCAGGTTCCGGCCCGAACCCGGCGCGGGTCAGGCGAGAGCCCGGCCCGGGTCGGGCGCGGATCAGACAGGAAGCCGGCGAGAGCCCGGCCCGGCTCAGGCGCGGATCAGACAGGAAGCCGGCGAGAGCCCGGCCCGGGTCAGGCGCCCCTGAGGTGGATCGCCTCGCCCGGCTCGATCCCGGCGCGTCCGGCGGTCAGCGTGGCGACCCAGCCGGGGAAGGCGGGCAGGTCCCGCTCGCGCACCGCGACGCGGAAGCCGACCTCCTCGCCGTAGACGACCCCCCTGACCTCGTACGGCGAGGCACGCAGGTCGTTCTCCAGCCGCCCGGCCCTGACGTGGTCCACGGTCACGGTCATCATCCTGGCGGGCACCATCTCGACCAGCGGCGTGAGGTCCAGCGTCTTGCCGACCGACGAGCCGTACGCCCGGACCAGTCCCCCGGCGCCGAGCTTCACCCCGCCGAAGTAGCGGGTGACCACCGCCACCGCGTCGGCGACGCCCCGGCGCAGCAGGGTCTCCAGCATCGGGGTCCCGGCGGTGCCGCCGGGCTCGCCGTCGTCGTCGGCCCGCTGGACCAGGCGGTCGCCGCCGATCACGTACGCCGAGCAGTTGTGCGTGGCGTCACCGTACAGCCGCCTCCGCGCGCCGACGAACTCCCTCGCCTCCTCCTCCGAGGAGGCCGGGCCGACCGCGCACAGGAACCGGGAGCGCTTGATCTCGATCTCGTGTTCCGTGGTGTCCTGCGGAGTCAGGTACGGGTCGGGCACCCGGCAAGGCTATCCACCCGCCGGCCGCCCCCCGGACAGGGCGGTCAGCGGGCCGCCTGGAAGGCGCGGCCCGCGCGGGTGACGGTCCCGTCGTGGCGGAACAGCCCGCTGTTGGGCTCGGTGCCGGAGGAGGGCAGGCCGAACCAGGCGTAGCGCCGCACGTACGGCAGGGAGGCGAGCATCCTGGTGGAGGCGGTGACGAACGCGGCCTGCTGGGCGTCACTGGCGTAGCGGGTGCCGTTCGAGAAGTCGATGAGGGCGTACTCGGTGAGCCAGATCGGCTTGCGGTAGCGCTTGTACACGGCCTGGAGGTACGACTTGAGCTGGTTCACCGCGGGCTGGGTGCGGAAGTCCGCCCCGTACCAGTGCAGCGCGATGAAGTCGACGCGGTAGTCCCGTTCCTTCGCGCCGGTCATGAAGCGGTCCAGCCAGCCGCCCGGGGTGTCGGCGCCGAACGCGACGGAGGGGCTGCTGAGCACGCGGCCCGCGGACATGAGTTTCGGCCAGAGCGACAGCGCCTCCTCCACGGTCATGTTGGCCTGCTGGGGCAGGTCGGGCTCGTTGAAGGCGAGCAGGTAGGGTCCGGCGCTCTTCGCCTGGGCGAGGTTCTCCGGGGTGACGCTGCCCTTTCCCCAGATCATCGGGACGAACCCGTCGGCCCTGGGGCCGGTGACCCCCTCGCGGCGCGTGGACCAGGTGTAGTACCAGCTCGCGCCGGACTTCGCGAAGGCCGTGCTGAGGCCGGGCATCTTCCACACCCCCACGCCCTTCCTGGGGGAGCTCGCGACGGAGGCGGGCGGCGTCGTCGTCCGGGCCGGCGTGGGGGTGGGCGTGCGGGTGGCCTTCTCACGGCTGGGGGTGGGGGACGGTGAGGGCTCGGGCGTGGCGCTCGCCGACTGAGGCGACGGCAGGGGCGGCGGCGAGGCCGTCCGCGTGGGTACGGCCAGCGGCGGGGCGGGCTCGGGGGCGGGGGCGGTGAGCTGCCCGAAGATCAGGATGCCCGTGACGACGACGACGGCCGCCGCGCCGCCGATCGTGATCGGGGCCGGGGGCAGCGAGGCCGGCAGGCCCGGCCGCGTCGTCTCGAGGGCGTGCGCGCCGTGGGACGCCCCCCAGGTCGTGGCGTGCGCCACCGCCTCGACGGCGGGGGGAACGGCCTGGAGGTGGTGCAGGGCGAAACCGATGGGCAGGGGCAGCAGCGGCAGCCCGCTGAGCAGGCGGTCGATGGGCAGCAGGCCCGTCGTGCGCCCCTGGCAGACGGCGCAGTCACGGATGTGCCGGGCGAAGCGCTTGCGCCACAGCGGGCTGGGGGTGCCGTTCCAGTTCGCGGTGAGGGCGCGCAGCTCGGGGCATCCGGACTCGGCGCGCAGCGCCCGCACGATGGTGCGCGCCGTCTGGACCTGCTCCTTCATCCGCTGGACGCGTACGGCGGCGTGGCGCCCCGACAGGCCGAGGGCTCCGGCGAGGTCGGCGCGGTCGAGCTCGCCGGTCTCCTCCAGCCACCACAGGGCGAGGAGCGCCTGGTCGTCGCCGTCCAGCCAGCGGGTGGCCTCGGCGACCTCGCGGCGCTGGTCGGTGAGGCCGAGCCGCAGGATGGTCACGGCGGCGAAGTCGGAGGCGGGGTCGGGCATCTCCTCGGCGGTGTCGAGGTCGGCCCTGCGGTGCTGGGTGGTCCTGCGGTCCTGCTCGTGGTCGCGCACCTGGCGGACGGCGATGGCCACCAGCCAGGACCGGTACGCCTGCGGGTCCCGCAGGTCGGGCAGGGCACGGACGACCCGGAGAAACGTCTCCTGGACCACGTCGTCGACGTCGGTGTGGCCGTTCAGCGCCCGGCCGACGATGTTGTAGACGAGCGGGAGGGAATCGGCCACCAGGGCGTCCAGCGCCTGCTGGTCTCCGTCGCGCGCGGCGGCCACCATCGCCGAGTCGGGTCCGCCCCTACCGGTTCCGAGCATCGCACTCCGCTTCCTGTCGCCGTCCACGGTTCGTCGTCCCCGCGCCACACCGGGCGCGGGGCAGGGACGATTCTCTCCATAACTCCTGATAGCGGAAGACCGATGAGCCCCCGTCATGGAGACCGGCGGCAGGTCAGACGGACAACGAAAATTTTTCTCCGCGTCTTTTTTAGGTTTGTGTTGTCGCCCGGCCCCCCGCCGGTCTCCTGTGCAGGAGCAGAACACGCCCGGCGCCGGCCGGGACGCCGTCGAGCACCACGTCCATGACGGCACCCCCTGAGACGGCAGGTGACCGTCTTCGGGCGGAAGCGTACCGTCTGACCTGAACGTGGCGAGGCCCGGCATACCGGGCCTCGCCACACCACGGGAACGGCGAGCGAAGGAGCGGCATGAAGGCGTCCACGATCGGTGCGTCGGTACTCGTCGTGCTCACCGTCCTGCTGGTCTCGCGATGTGTCGCCGCCGAGCCCCAGACCCATTCGGCCGCGAACCACCCGCCGTCGCGAAGCGCTCCCGACGCGCTTCCCACACCGACCGGAAGCGCGTCGGGCTCCTTCAACGGCACCGACATCGCATGGCTGCAACTGATGATCCCGATGACCGAGCAGGCGGTGCGCCTGCTGGAGCTCGCCCCCGGCAGGACCTCCGATCCGAGGCTCAAGCGGTTCGCCGAGGAGCACGTCGCCGACCGCCGTACGACACTCCGGAAACTGCGCGACCTGCTGCGGCGGTCCGGGGTGCCGGAGAGCAACGAACACGAGGGGCATGACATCCCGGGCATGGTGATTTCCGACGACTTCGCGGCCCTGGAGCGGGCCGACGGCGCCGCGTTCGACCGGCTCCTCACCAAGAACGCGCGCGAATACCTCACGCAGTCCGTCCTGGTCGCGAAGAGCGAGCAGAGGTCGGGCGCCGACCAGGAGACCAAGGCGTTCGCCGCCGCCATGGAGAAGACCCACGGCGCCCAGCTCACCCGGCTGGAGCCGTGAGAGGCGCCGCCCCCGACTCCGGTACGCGCCCGCACGCCGGCACGCGTACGCATTCCCGCACGCGACGGCGCAGGGTTCCCGTCCGCCCGCCCGCGCGCCGGGCACGGCCGTCCCTGGTCCTCGCCCTGATCCACGCCGGAGCCGTCGCGGCGACCGCGACGTGCTGGTCCGACCTGACCTCGGTCTCCGGGCTCGCCGGGGCACTCGCCTGGGCGGGCAGGCTCACCGGCCTGCTCGCGGGCTACGCCTGCGCCGTCCTGCTGGGGCTGATGGCCCGCGTTCCCGCGCTGGACCGCGGGGTGGGGACCGACCGGCTGGCCCGCTGGCACGCGACGGGCGGCCGCCACACCGTCGTCCTGTCGGTGGCCCACATGCTGTTCGCCGTCGCGGCCCACGTGGCGCGGTCCGGCGCGGGCGCGCCGGAGGCGGTCGCGGGGCTGGTCCTGAACGGCCCGGCCATGCTGGAGGCGACGTTCGCCCTCCTGCTGCTGGTCGGCGTCGCGGTCGTCTCGGTGCGCGAGGTGCGGCGCCGGATGCGGTACGAGACCTGGCACTACCTGCACTTCGTCACCTACGGGGCCGTCTTCCTCGGGTTCGGTCACCAGCTCACCGGCCCGGACTTCGCCGGCGGCGTCGTCATGAGCCTGTTCTGGTACGCGCTGTACGTGTCCGTCGCCGCCCTGCTGGTCTGGCACCGCTTCCTCATCCCCGTCCACCGCGCCCTGCGCCACGGGCTCCGGGTCGCCGAGGTCCGCCGGGAGTCGTCCTCCGTGGTGTCGGTCTATCTGACCGGCGAGCACCTGGACGAGCTGGGCGCGGAACCCGGCCAGTTCTTCCGGTGGCGGTTCCTCGCCCCCGGCATGTGGTGGACGGCCAACCCCTACTCGTTGTCGGCACCCGCCAACGCCCGCTTCCTGCGGATCACCGTCAAGGGCGTCGGCGACCACAGCCGCGCGCTGGCCGGGCTGCGGCCCGGCACCCGCGTGTGGGCCGAGGGTCCCTACGGCGCCCTCACCGCCGCGCGGCGCCGCAGGCCCCAGGTGCTGCTGGTGGGCGGCGGCGTGGGCATCAGCCCGCTGCGCGCGCTCTTCGAGACGCTGCCCGGCGAGGTGACCCTGGTCTACATGGCGCGCCGCGACGAGGAGCTGATCCTCCGCCACGAGCTGGACGCCATCGCCGCCGCGCGCGGCGCCACGATCCACTACACCGTGGACGAGCTGACCGGATCGTCCGGCGGGCGGAGCGTGCCGCTGACCGGGCGCGCCCTGCGAACCCTCATCCCCGGCCTGGCCGTCCACGACGTCTACCTGTGCGGCCCCGCCGGGATGACGGTCGCGGCACGCCACGCCCTGCGCCGCGCGGGCGTCCCCAGCCGCCGCATCCACGTGGAGTCCTTCGACTTCTGAGCGGTTCACCCGGCCCGACCGGCTCGACCGGTTCGCACGGTCAGCCGGGACGGCGGTGCGGTTCGCACGGTTGACCAGGGTGGCGGCCCGGTTCGCACGGTCAGCCGGGACGGCGGTCCGGTTCGCCTGGTTCGCCCCGGCTCACCGGGGCGGCGGTGCCGCCGGCCCGGCCGGAGGGCCGCCCCGGCTCAGCTCGTGGGCGAGCTGCTCCAGCTCGGCACCTCCCGCCATCAGGGAGGTGAGCTCCTCGGGGGTGATGTCCGCCTTGGCGTACTCGCCGAGGCTCGCCCCCCGGTTCAGCAGCAGGAAGCGGTCGCCGATCGGGTAGGCGTGGTGCGGGTTGTGGGTGATGAAGACGACCCCCAGACCCCGGTCGCGCGCCTGGGCGATGTAGCGCAGCACGACGCCGGCCTGCTTGACGCCCAGGGCGGAGGTGGGCTCGTCCAGGATGAGGACGCGGGCGCCGAAGTGGACCGCGCGGGCGATGGCCACGGACTGGCGCTCGCCGCCGGACAGGGTGCCGACGGGCTGGTCGACGTCGCGGATGTCGATGCCCATGGAGCGCAGCTCCTCCCGGACCGTCCGCTTCGCCCCCGCCACGTCGAAACGGCGCAGCGGCCCCCGGCCGAGCACGGGCTCGGAGCCGAGGAAGAAGTTCCGCCAGACCGACATCAGCGGGATCATCGCCAGGTCCTGGTAGACGGTGGCGATACCCCTGTCGAGGGCGTCACGGGGACTGGCGAAGGCGGCGGGGGCGCCGTCCACCAGGTACGAGCCGGAGTCGGGGGCGTGCATGCCCGAGAGGATCTTGATCAGCGTGGACTTGCCCGCGCCGTTGTCGCCGAGGACGCAGCTCACCTCCCCGGCGCGCACCCGCATGGAGACGTCCCGCAGCGCGATCACGCCGCCGAACGTCTTGCCCACGTCGCGGACCTCCAGCAGGGGCGGGGCGTCCGTCCCGCCCTCCGTCACGGTCTCGTCTTCCGCCACGGTCTCGTCTCCCGTCGCCGCCTCACGGCCCGTCACCGCCGCCCGGCCCGTCACCGCTTCGCGGTTCGTCACGGTCTCGCGGTTCGTCACGGTCTCGTCTCCCGTCACCGCTTCACCTCCTCCGCGTACCGGCGGACGAACCGGTTGGCGAGCGTGGCCAGCAGCAGCATGGCGCCGAGGAAGAAAGTGAACCAGTCGGCGTCCCAGCCGGCGAAGACGATGCCCTTGTCCGCCATGCCGAAGATCACCGCGCCGACGGCGGCGCCGATCGCGGAGCCGTAGCCGCCGGTCAGCAGGCAGCCCCCGATGACCGCCGCGATGATGTAGACGAACTCCTGGCCGACGCCGGAGCCCGCCTGCACCGAGGTGAAGCGCAGCGCCATGATCGAGCCGACCAGCCAGGCGGCCGCGGCGGTGGTCATGAAAAGCGCGATCTTCGTTCGTTCGGCGGGTACCCCGACCGCGCGGGCGGCCCGCTCGTCACCGCCCACCGCGAAGATCCAGTTTCCGGCCCTGGTCCTGGTGAGCACCCAGGTGGCCAGGGCGGTGACGGCCAGCCACCACAGGATCGCCACCCGGAAGTCGGTCCCGCCGACCGGGATCGTCCCGGCGAGCACCGCCCTCACCTCCTCGTATCCCTCGGCCCGGCGCAGGCCGCCGACCTGCACGGTCCCGGTGAGGGCTTTGGTGACACCGAGGTTGACGCCCTGGAGCATCAGGAAGGTGGCGAGGGTGACGATGAAGCTGGGCAGCCCGGTGCGGACCACGACCAGGCCGTTGAGGAAGCCGACGAGCAGCGCCACGGCCAGGGCGGCGAGCATCGCCGCCCACACGGGCAGGTCGTAGCGGGTGGCGAGGATCACCGTGACCAGGCCGACGGTGCCGGTGAGCACGCCGGCCGACAGGTCGAACTCGCCGCCGATCATCAGCAGCGCGATCGCCACCGCCATGATCCCGAGGGTGGAGGCCGGGTCCAGCCAGTTGGCCACGCCCTCGACCGAGCGGAAGACCTCCGACTGCCCCGCGAAGAACGCGAAGACCACGAGGGCGCCGACGACCGCGCCGAGTTCCGGCCTGATCAGCAGCCTGCGGGCGACCCCCGTCCCGGCCAGCCGCTCGTCCGCCACCGTCACCGGGTGCCGCTCTCGGCCAGCTTGGCCACCTTCGCGGCGTTGTCCCTGGTGACGAAGCCGGGGCCGGTGTTGACCGGGAGCCCTCCGCCGACGGTGTTGAGGTTCTCCTTGTGAAGGGTCAGGAACGTGATCGGCAGCCAGCCCTGCAGGTACTGCTGCTGGTCGACCGCGAACAGGATCTCGCCGTCCTCGATGGCGGCGACCACGTCGGCCGACAGGTCGAAGGTGCCGAGCTTCGCCTTCGAGCCGCCGTCGGCGATGGCGTCGCGGGCGGCGACGGCCACCGCGGGGTTCAGGGTGAGGACGCCGTTGAGGGAGGTGTCCGACTGGAGCCTCGCCTTGATCTTGGAGGTGGCGTCGGCGAGGTTGCCCACGTCCACCTGGAGCCGTTCGACGGTGCCGCCCAGTCCCTGGGTCGCGCCGTTGCAGCGCTGGTCGAGCCCGACGTTCCCGGCCTCGTGGATCACGCAGAGCAGCTTGGTGACCCCCTCGGCCTTGAGCTTCTCCCCCGCTCCCCGGCCCGCCACGTCCTCCGACTGGCCGACGTGGGTGACCGCGCCGAACTCGCGGGAGACGTCGCCGCCCGAGTTGATGGTGATCACCGGGATCCCGGCGGTCACGGCCTTGCCGACGGACTCCTTCAGGGCGTCCGGGTTGGCCATGGAGACCACCAGGCCGTCGACCTTCTGGCTGACGGCCTGGTCGATGAGCTGGGACTGCCTGGCCGGGTCGCCGTCGCCCTGGTAGGTCACGGTGACGCCGTACCGTTTCCCGGCCGCCTCGGCGCCGTTCTTGACCACGTCCCAGAAGGCGTCCCCCGCGCTCGCGTGGGTGACGACGGCGAAGGTGCCGCCGCCGGCCGCCGGGGCGGGGCCGCTCGCCGCGCCCGCGGTCTCCTCGGAGGGCTGCCCCGCCGAACAGCCGGTCAGGGCGGAGATGCCCAGCACGGCCACCGCGACCAGCCCTGTCGTCCACTTCATCGGTACCTCCGCGCGTCGCCTCGCCGGATCTCCCTTATCCCTGGTTTGTAACCAACGCATTACCTGCGTGTCAATGATTTGTCGTGACATTAAGACTTATGAAATCGCGGCGACGGCCCGCTCCCGCCGGGTTTCCCCTTCGCACCATGACATTCACGCCCGCTGCGGCCGGGGCTTTCGCCGCTCGCCGGCGCGGCGTGACGGCACGGCCCGCCAGGGAGCCCACCCCGGCACGGCAAAGCACGGCAAACAACACGGCGAGGGTACGTCACGGCACGTCACGGTGCCACGGGAGGCCATCTGACGGCGGTACGGGCGGGAGGCCGTCCGTACCGGGGCGCGGGAGATCGGGGGGCGAAGGTTCGCGGGAGACTCGAATCTGAAATACGGCACGAGTATCCTGTTTATTCTCAACACGACAAAACTCCTCCCCCGCAATGAAATAGCGGAAAAGAACTCAGCGTTCACTGAACGGGACGACACCCTTCGCATCCACGACCTGGAGATAGGCGTCGACGACTGGAATCCCCGCAACCGGGTAGCCCTTCGGATCACGGCGATCGCGCGGCCGGACGCTTGCCTTTGCCGGAGAAGAGGCTATATTTACCAATAATCATAGTAGGGATTAAGGGTAATAACGATGCCCCTGCCGAATTTCCTCACGATCGGTGCTCCCAAGTCCGGGACCACCGCCCTGCACGCCGCGCTGGCCCGGCACCCGGGACTGTTCATGTCCCCGGTGAAGGAACCGAAGTTCTTCCTCAGCGACGGTCCTCCACCGACCAGGGGAGGACCGGGCGACGCGCAGACCTACCGCGAACACGTCTGGAGGCGCGAGGACTACGAGGCACTGTTCGACGCGGCACCGCCGGGAACGCTCACCGGCGAGTCGACCCCGTTCTATCTCTACGATCTGGCGGCGCAGCGGCGCATCAGGGAGGCCATCCCCGACGCCAGGCTCATCGTGGTGCTGCGCGACCCGGTGGAGCGCGCCCACTCCAACTGGACCCACCTGTGGTCGGCCGGGCTGGAACCGATCGGCGACGTGGTGCGGGCCTGCGCCGAGGAGGAGCGGCGGATCAGGGCGGGCTGGGCCCCGTTCTGGCACTATCGCGGGCTCGGCAAGTACGGGGAGCAGCTCGAACACCTGTTCACCCTCTTCCCTCGCGAACAGGTGCTCGTCTATCGCTACCGCGACCTGGTCGACCGCCCCGCCGACACCCTCGACCGGATCTTCCGTTTCCTCGGGGTGGAGACCGGCGTGGTCACCGAGGTCCCCCGGGAGAACGTGACCGCCCACCCGGAGCCGACCCGCGGTCACCGGGTGCTGTCGCGGGCGCTGCGCGCGGGATCGTCCGTGGGGCGGTTCCTGCCGGCGCGGATGAGCGTGGCGCTGACCGACCCTCTGGAGCGCAGGCTGCAGGAGCGCGCCCGCTCCCGCCAGCCGCTGACCTGGGACCAGCGGGAGAAACTGATCTCCTACTTCACCGAGGACGTGGCGCTGCTGCAGCAGGTGACCGGGGAGGACTTCAGCGACTGGCTCCGTCCCCGCGAGCGCTCCGGCGGGCTGGTGGGCATCCGCCCCAACGGTCAGCGTCAGGCGCGCAACGGCCGCCCCCAGACCTAGCTGATCGATTCCAGGCGTGACCGAACGATCTCCCGGGACCGGCGAGCCGATCCCGGACACGGACGAGCCGATCCCCGGCACGGACGAGCCGGCCCCGGGCACGAACGGACCGATCCCGGGCACGGACGAGCCGATCCCGGGCACGGACAGACCGGCCCCGGACACGGACGAGCCGGTCCGGGACGACCGTGCCGTGACCGGCGCCGGGGCGGCCGTGCCCGGGATCAGCGCAGTTCGGTGCGGAGCTCGTGCGCCCCGTCCGCGCGGGTGTACTCGTAGTAGAGCCGCCGCCCGCCACCCGGCAGGTCCACGATGTCCATGTAGCGCAGGCCGCCGCCCGCGTACGGGGAGACCGCGACGGGCTCGGTGCCGATCGGGGTCAGCTCCGCCGGGTCGGTGCCGACCGCGACACCGGTCTTCTCCTCGTAGTTCTCCGACGCGGTGGCCCTGCCGTCGTAGAAGGCCACCACCCTGTCGCCGAGGAAGCGGACCGCCGCCACCCGCGCGCCCCGGGCGTCCCAGGTGCCGGGACGGCCACTGAGCGCGGTGCCCTGCCAGGTCCACTCGATGCCGTCGGCGCTGGTGGCGTAGTCGGTCACCATCTGGTCGGCCTCGTCGGCCTCGTCCAGCGGGTGGCAGGAGGCCCACAGGTGCCACACGTCGTCCCGCAGCACGATCACCGGGTCCTTGACGCCGGTCTTCGGGTCGCCGGGCAGCACGACCTGCCGCTGCGAGGCCCGGAAGCCGGACGGGTCGTCGGCCTCCAGCACCTCGACCCGCCAGTGCTTGGTGTCGTAGGTGGCGCAGCTGAGGTAGAGCCTCCAGCGCCCCTCCGGCGTGCGGATCAGGGTCGGCCGCTCCAGCGACTCGGTGTCCATCTCCTCCCTGCCGATCGTGAGCAGGGTCTCGAACCGCTCGCCGTCGGTGGAACGGGCGACGGCCACGGCGTAGCCCCGGCCCTCGCCGACGGGGCGGCGCAGCCGGTAGGCGAGGTAGATCAGGCCGTCGCTCGCCACGGCGCTCGGGGCACCGGCCCAGTGGCCGGCACCCGGCTGCGCCGGTTCGATCGCGACGGTGGAACGGTCGGGGTCGGGAAGGAAATCCTCGATTGTCACGACACCGAGATTAGGCAAGCCCTGGGTAGCACTCACGGAGAATCACCAATCATCATCACGAGCTTTGTCACCCCTTGACGGCCAAAGGGCACATCGTCCTTCGTTCCTCCGGCGCGAGAGGCACCGGCGGCTGCCGCCCCTCCCGGCCCGATCGGCACGGTCGGGCGTACCGGGGGGTGACACGGTCCGGAGTGCCGGGTCGGCGCCGGCGGACGTGTCCGCGGCGCCGGGCCCGATGGATGCCTCGATGCCCGACCGTACAGGGTGCGGGGACGTGCGCGGGCGCGGCGTGCCAGGTGGCCCCTGCGGCGGCCCCCGCAACGGCCCCCGTGTCGCGCCCTCCCGCGCCACCGGGTCACGGCGACCCGTGCCGCTCCCGCCGAAAACCTCACGGCCCTGCCTGCCGGCCCTCGCGTCACGCTCGTCGGCGATGACCGGCCGGCTCACCGGCGACGTGCCTTTCATGATCTTTCAGGACCGGCGGAGCGTCGCGCTCGGCAGCGGGATGGCGGGGAACGGGTTGTCCGGGGGCAGGACGAGCCGCCGGGCCTCCTGCGGGCGGGCGGTGGCGTCCAGGTGCAGGAGGGCGGCCCCGATCCCCGCCGCGCCGACCATGTAGCCGGTGTCGGCGGTGACCTCCCAGGGGCGCAACCGCCGGTAGGCCTGGTACCAGCGGGTGCCCCTGCCGTCGTGGCCGGTGGCCCGGCCGGTCAGGCTCTCCCCCAGCGTGCGGGCGAACTCCAGGTGCCGGCGGTGGCCGGTCGCCGCCCAGAGCCCGACGAACAGCTCCACCAGGCCGGCGGTGCCGCAGCACTGGCAGGCCGAGTTCCAGGATCCGCCGCTCTGGTTGGCGGGGGCGCCGCTGCGGACGATCCCCCTGGCCAGCCGCTCGGCCCAGTCGAGGTCCCCGGCGTCGCCCGACACCCGGTGCAGCTCGTAGAACATCCGGGCGACCCCGGCCGAGCCGGAGCAGAAGCCCAGGTAGTGCAGGTCGCGGCCCTGCGGGATGTGGTGCGGCACCAGCGCGCACCTCTCGGTCACGGCGCTGACCGCGCGGACGAAGTCGGCCCCCCTGCGGGAGGCGCCGAGGAAGTCGCTCTCACCGGTCACGCCGTACAGGCGGGCGAGCAGGAAGGCGGTCCCTGCGGTGCCGGACAGGAAGCCCGGGGTGACCGCGTCCAGCGGCAGGTCCGCGCAGGCGCCCTCGCCGAAGCGGTGGCCGGGGACGACGAGCGTGGCGATGCGGGCGCCGGCCTCGACGGCGACCTCCTGGTAGGCGGGCACCCCCAGGATGCCCGCGGCGTGCAGCAGGCCGAGGATGATCCCGCCGTCGCCCCGCTGCGCGGGGTCGCCGGTCCAGCCCAGGCCGCCGTCGATGGGGCGGGCGCTGCGCACGATGCGGTCGGCGACGGCGCCGGCCTCGACCTCGAAGGCCCCCTCGCCGGTGGCCCATCCGGCCTCGGCCAGGGCGAACATCACTCCGGTCAGGCCGTGGTGGAGGGAGAGGTCCGCCTGCTCCCGCCAGGTGGCGGTGAGGTAGCGGGCCCCGGCCCTGGCGTCGTCCAGATAGCCGTCGTCGCCGGTGGCCGCGGCGAGCTCCAGGAAGAACAGGATGATCCCGGCCGCCCCCGAGTACAGCGACAGGGGGTGGTCGGGCATGGCGGCCCGGCCCCGGGGATCGGGGTTGGCCCGCCAGTGGCGCCCCCGCTCGTCGTCCACCGCCGCCGAACGGATCCAGCGCGCGGCCCCGACCGCGGCGGCCAGCGGGCTCTCGGCCTCCGGCTCCAGGCTCATGGCGGCTCCTTCGTACGGCGAGACAATCATTTTACCTGTATTTCCTACAGGATCAATAGGTAATGCGGTGGCCGACACGCGGAACCCGCCCGCGGGAGTCTCCCTGCGGGCCCGTCCGCGCCCCTTCCCGGGTCACCGGCGCTCAGGCCGGGCGATCGCGGAGGAGCAGGTCGCTCATGACCGACCCCGCCAGGTCGAAGCCTCCGACATGGGCGAGGTAGCCGCCAGGCTCGAAGACCGACCCGTCCAGCGGGATGAAGACGCCACCCGCCTGGCGGATCAGCAGCGACCCCGCCGCCATGTCCCACGGACTGACCCTACTGCCGTAGGCGACGTCCGCCCACCCTCCCGCGACGTGCGCCAGCTTGAGCGCGGTGCTGCCGGGACGGCGCGTGGAGGCGAACGCCTCCACCATCCTGCCGAACCGGCGCAGCGCCTCCTCCCCGCCCTCGGCCAGCTCCCAGGGGGTGGGATAGCTGGTCAGCAGCACCCCCTCCCGGTCGCGCACGGCGCCGGAGCTGCGCAGCCGCACGCCGTTGCACCAGGACCCGCCCAGGTCGGCCCGGAACTCGTCGTCGCGCACCGGGTCGTACACCACCCCGGCGACCACCTCGTCCCCGACGGCGGCGGCGATCGACACGCAGAAGAACGGCAGCCCGGCGGCGAAGTTCGCGGTCCCGTCGATCGGGTCGACGTACCAGCGGATCTCGCCGGAGCCCATGCTGCCGCCCTCCTCGCCGATGATCGTGCTTCCCGGGACGCGCCTGTCGATGACCTCCCGGATGGTCTCCTCCGCGGCGTGGTCGTGCTCGGTCACCGGATCGTGGAAGTCGCTCTTGGTCTCGACCGCGGGACGCGACCTGAACGCCTCGCGGAGCCGGTCGCCCACCGCGCGGGCGGCCTCGACCGCGACGGCGGAGAGATCTGCTGCGGTGCTCTGATCCATGCTTCCTCCATTGACGCGAATCCGGCGCTTGAACCCGGCGACGCGAACCCGGTGATGCGAGCTCGGTGACGCGAACCCGGCGGCGTGAACCCGGTGCGCGAACCGCTTTCCATCTTGTACGAGGACACCGGCCCCGTACGCGTCCGCCGGGCACCTCGACGGGCCCTGGCCGGTTTTTGTCAAGACATTCTGATGTCCGCTAGCCTGACGGCGCGGCGTGTCAACCGGGAGGGCGAATGACGGCGCAGCTCGCCATCGATCTCGACCGGTCCAGCCCGGTCCCGCTCTACTTCCAGGTGGCCGAGCAGATCTCCGAGGCCATCCGCCGCGGCGACCTGCCCCCGGGATCGCGGCTCGACAACGAGATCCTGCTCGCCGACCGGCTGGGCCTGTCGCGTCCGACCGTCCGCCAGGCGATCCAGTATCTGGTCGACAAGGGCCTGCTGGTGCGCAAGCGGGGCGTCGGCACCCAGGTGGTGCACGGCCAGGTCAAGCGTTCCGTCGAGCTGACCAGCCTCTACGACGACCTGCGCAGGGCCGGCCAGGAGCCGGCCACCAGGGTGCTGGTCCTGGGGCCGGCCCCGGTGGAGGAGGAGGTCGCCACCGTCCTCGGCGTCGCGCCCGGCACCGAGATGCTCCGCCTGGAGCGGATCCGCTACGCCGCCGGGGAGCCGCTGGCCCTGCTGCACAACTGGCTGCCCTCCGGGCTAGCGCCGCTGACCGCCGAGGGTCTCCAGGAGCGCGGGCTGTACGAGATGCTCCGCGCCGCGGGGGTGCGGATGCGCGTGGCGAACCAGCGCGTGGGGGCGCGGGCGGCCACGGCGGCCGAGGCGAGGCTGCTCGGCGAGCGGCGCGGGGCACCGCTGCTCACGATGGTCCGCACCACCTACGACGACCAGGGCAGGGCCGTCGAGCACGGCTCCCACGTCTACCGCGCCTCGCACTACTCCCTGGAGGTCACGCTCATCGAGCGCTGACCGGGCGAGGAGGACACGCTCGTCGGACACCGGCCGGACGGGGAGAGCACCCTGGCCGAACATCGGCCGGACGAGGAGAGCACGCCGGTCGAGCGCCGGCCGGACGCCGGCGGGGTGACCGGGTGGCGGGGTCCCCGAGGTCAAATCTGTCCCAAACCACCGGCGCGCGGCAGTGCCCGGCGCGTGATGATTCGTCCCTTGGGGATGTCATATGCGTAATCACTGCTCAGGAAGCCCGCCGTATGACCCCAGATCCGAGACAAGACTATGCGCGGCCGGAAAGATGAGTGGGCGGCGGTCCTCGCCCTGCTGGGAGGCGTCACGTCCGCGACCGGGAGCGTCATGCTCGTCGAGGGCGAGCCGGGGACGGGGAAGTCGCTGCTGCTCGCCGAGGCCGCGAGCGTCGCGACCGCGCGGGGGACGGCGGTGGCGAGCGGGCGGGCCGACGAGCTGGGGCGGCTGACCCCGCTGGGACCGCTGCTGGCAGCGCTCGAGGAGTCGCCGACGGCCTCGATGCCCCTGACCAGAAGTGCCTTCCCCGACGGGCCGGGACTGCTGCTGTGGCTGGCCGAGCAGGTCCGGACCTCGCTGGAGCGAAGGCTGGCCTCGGGGCCGCTGCTGGTGATGCTGGACGATCTCCAGTGGGCCGATCCCGCCACGGTGATGGCCCTGCGGACGATGCCCTCGCGGCTGGCCTCGCACCCCGTGGCGTGGCTGCTGGCCTGCCGCGACACCCCGGGACGCGGCGAGGCGGGACGGCTGTTCGACCTGCTGGAGGAGGAGGGGGCCACCCGGATCGCCCTGTGTCCCCTCGACGAGGGGACGGTGGCCGAGGTCTCCGCCGACATCCTGGGCGCGGCCCCCGGGGAGGGGCTGGCGGCGCTGGCCGCCCAGGCCGGCGGCAACCCGCTCCTGCTCGCCGAGCTTCTCACCGGATTGCGCGAGGAGGACGCCATCCTGGTCGAGGACGGCGTCGCCCGGCTGGCCGGGATCACCCCCGCCGGTGCGGTGCTGCCCCTGCGCCTGCACACCGCCGTCCGGCGGCGCCTGGACGAGCTCGGCACCAGGACCCGGTACCTGCTGGAGGCCGTCGCGGTCCTCGGACGCTCGTTCACCCCGGCGTACGCGGCCGAGATGCTCGGCGAGACCCCGGCCGCGCTGCTTCCCCCCCTGGAGGAGGCCCTGGCGGCCGGGGTGCTCGTGGCCACCCGCGACGAGCTGACCTTCCGGCACGAGCTGGTGTGGCGGTCGATCGTCGACAAGGTGCCGTCACCGGTGCGGCGGGCCCTGCGGGAGCAGGTCGAGCGCGCCGCCGGGGCCCGCGGGACCCTCGCGTCCCGCGGCGGCGGCGACGGCGGGACGGGCAGGCTCGTGGACCTGGCCCTGCTCGCCTGGGACGAGGGCGGGCTCTCGCGGGGGCTGGACCTGGCGCGCGAGGCCGTGGAGCGACCGGCCCGCGGCCGGCACCGGCAGCCGAGGGCGGTGCTGGCCTCGATGCTGATCGACCTGTGGCTGCTGGACGAGGCGGAGTCGGCGACGGAGAGCGCCGCCGGGGAGGCCGACGCCGAGGGTGAGCCCGCCTGGGCCGCCGAGATCCCCGTCCTGCGCGCCCGGCTGGCGCTGGCCGCGGGCCGGCCCGGCGGCGCGATCGAGCACGGCGAGGCCGGCCTGGCCGCCGCCGGGATCCTGGACGCCCCGCTCCTGGCCTCCTCGGCCCTGTCGGTGCTCGGCACCGCGTCGCTGCGGTCGGGCGACCTGCCGGGGGCCATCAGGTACATGGAGAGGGACCTGGTCAGGTCGGCACCCGGTATACCGCCGTGCACCCGGCTGCGGTCGGAACTGGCGGCCGGGCGGATCAGCGAGGCGCGCGACGGCGCGGCGGGCGGCATGAGCTCGCTCGGCGGGATCTACGACGCGCTGCCCCGGCACATCGGGGCGCTGAACGGCGAGCCCGCGGCCGCGGCGTGGCTGGTGCGGGTGGCGATGGCGGTGGACGACCGGCGCAGGGCCGACGCCGTGGTCGGCGCGGCCGAGGACATCGCCCGGCGCAACCCCGCCCTGCCCGGCCCGTCGGCGTCCGCCGACCACGCGCGAGGGCTGCGGGAAGGTGACTCCGAGGCGCTGGGCCGCGCGGTGGCCGGGCACGCCGACCCCTGGGCCAGGGGGTCGGCCGCGGAGGATCTCGGCGTGCTGCTCGGCGCGGGCGGCGGCTGCCGGGACCTGGCCGTGGAGAGCCTGAAGACCGCTCTGGCCTGCTACGGGGCCGTGGAGGCCGCGCGGGACGCGGCGCGGGTACGGGGCAGGCTGCGGCTGCTGGGCGAGCGATGCCGCCACTGGGCCAGGACCGACCATCCCGTGTCGGGGTGGGCCAGCCTGACCGGCACCGAGCAGGCCGTCTGCGGCCTGGTCTCCCAGGGGCTGACGAACCGGCACGCCGCCGAGCAGATGTTCATCAGCGAGCACACCGTCGCCTTCCACCTGCGGCAGGTCTTCCGCAAGCTGGGCATCCGCTCGCGGGTCGAGCTGGCCAGGCTGGCGGCGGAGGAGAACGGCCACCGGCGCCCCCTCTGAGGCCCGGCCGAGGCGCCTGCCCCGAGGCCCGAGGCCCTGCCGGAGACACCCGGCCGGGGACACCCGGCCTGAGATCTGGGGCCTGCTTCGGGGCCCCGCCGGGCGGGAACGGCCCTGCCAGGCGAGGCTGCGGACAATGACGAGGTCGTGGACGTCCCCGGGCGCGGTCCGGGCGGGCAGCCCGGTCGCGCGGGCCGGCTCGGCGTCGGAGGGGTTGCGCAGGACCCGGGTCCCGCCCAGGATCGCCACGGGGGTCTCGTCCGGCGCGACGCCGAGGTTGAGGACGAGCGCCTCGGCCTCCCCGTCCTCCTCCAGGTCGATCCAGCGGTGCGGCGACCGGTTCCTGGCGGCGAACTCCCGCGGCCGCCGGGCGAGTAGCGGGAACCGACGATCCTCAGTCCGGCCCCGCCGGCGGTGGGCAGCGGGCGGCGGGCGAGGCAGGCCCGCAGGAGCAGGTCCCCGAGTCCGCGGTCGCGGGTGGCGATCCTCCTCAGCCGGCGGTGCCCGGCGGCATCCGTTTCCGTTTCCGCTTCCCACAGTTCCGACATCGCACGATATTTGGTGGTATGAACGGCCATCCTCATCCGTAGGTGACGGCGAGCTCGTCCCCGGCGAGGTCCACCCGGACCACGGCTCCCTCGTCCGCCTCTCCCGACAGGAGCGCGCGGCCGATGCGCGTCTCGACCTCCCTGGCGATGAACCGGCGCAGCGGGCGGGCGCCGTACACGGGGTCGTAGCCCCGCTCGGCGATGTGCCGCAGCGCCGCCTCGGTGACCTCCAGCCGGATGCCCCGCTGCTCGAGGCGGTTCCGCAGCTCGACGAACATCAGGCCGACGATGCGCTCGATCTCCTCGGGGGTGAGCGGCTTGAAGATCACGATGTCGTCGACGCGGTTGAGGAACTCGGGGCGGAAGTGGGCGCGCAGCTCGGCCATGACCCGCTGCTGCGCCTCGGGCTCGATCTCCCCGCTCGACGTGACGCCTTCGAGGAGGTACACGGAGCCGAGGTTGGAGGTCATGATCAGGACGGTGTTGCGGAAGTCGACGGTCCTGCCCTGCGCGTCGGTGAGCCGCCCGTCGTCGAGCACCTGCAGCAGCGTGTTGAAGACGTCGGCGTGCGCCTTCTCCACCTCGTCGAAGAGCACCACGGAGTACGGCTTGCGCCGCACGGCCTCGGTCAGCTGGCCGCCCTCCTCGTACCCGACGTAGCCGGGGGGCGCGCCGACCAGGCGGCTGACCGTGTGCCGCTCCTGGTACTCGCTCATGTCGATGCGGATCATGTTGTCCTCGGTGTCGAAGAGCGCCTCCGCGAGCGCCTTGGCCAGCTCCGTCTTGCCGACGCCCGTCGGTCCCAGGAAGACGAACGACCCGATCGGGCGGCGCGGGTCCTTGATGCCGGAGCGGGCCCGGATGACGGCGTCGGCCACCAGCCGTACCGCCTCGTCCTGGCCGATCACCCGCTCGTGCAGGATCTGGTCGAGCCGCAGGAGCTTCTCGCGCTCGCCCTCGCGCAGCCGGCTCACCGGGATGCCCGTCCACCGGGAGACGATCATCGAGATCTCCTCGTCGGTGACGACCTCGCGCAGCAGGCGCGACGTACCCTGCTTGGCCGACAGCCGCTCCTCCTCGGACTCCAGCCGCCGCAGCAGCTCGGGCAGCCTGCCGTGCCGCAGTTCCGCGGCGCGGTTGAGGTCGTAGTCGCGCTCGGCCCGCTCGGCCTCCGCGCGTACCTGCTCCATCTCCGCGCGCAGGGCCTGGACGGCGCGCAGGGCGTGCCGCTCGGCCTCCCACTGCGCCCGCATGGCGTCGGACTCGGCGTGCAGGTCGGCGAGCTCCCTTCGCAGTTCCTCCAGCCGGGTCCCGCTCGCGGCGTCCTCCTCCTTGGCGAGCGCGGCCTCCTCGATCTCCAGGCGCATCACCCTGCGGGTGAGCTCGTCGAGCTCGGCGGGCATCGAGTCGATCTCCGTACGGAGCATCGCGCACGCCTCGTCCACCAGGTCGATGGCCTTGTCCGGCAGGAAGCGGTCGGAGATGTAGCGGTGGCTCAGCACGACGGCCGCCACCAGCGCGCTGTCCTGGATCTTCACCCCGTGGAAGATCTCCAGGCGCTCGCGCAGGCCGCGCAGGATGGACACGGCGTCCTCCACCGAGGGCTCGTCGACCATCACCGGCTGGAACCGGCGCTCCAGGGCGGCGTCCTTCTCGACATGCTTGCGGTACTCGACGACGGTCGTCGCCCCGATCATGTGCAGCTCGCCGCGGGCCAGCATGGGCTTGAGCATGTTGCCCGCGTCCATGGCGCCCTCGGCGGCCCCGGCGCCCACCACGGTGTGCATCTCGTCGACGAAGAGCAGGATCCGCCCCTCGGCGGCCTTGACCTCGTTGAGCACCGCCTTGAGCCGCTCCTCGAACTCGCCCCGGTACTTGGCCCCGGCCACCAGCGATCCCATGTCGAGGCTGAAGACCGTCTTGCCCTTGAGCCCCTCCGGCACGTCCCCGTGGCTGATCCGCAGGGCGAGCCCCTCCACGATGGCGGTCTTGCCCACCCCGGGGTCGCCGACGAGGACCGGGTTGTTCTTGGTCTTGCGGGACAGGATCTGGACGACGCGGCGGATCTCGGCGTCGCGCCCGACGACCGGGTCGAGTTTGCCCGAGACGGCGTCCGCCACCAGGTCGCGCCCGTACTTCTCCAGCGCCTCGTACGCCACCTCGGGCATCGCGGACGTCACCCGCTGGTTGCCGCGGATCGCGGTGAGCGCCTTGAGGAAGCCGTCCCTGGACAGTCCCTGCTCGTGCAGCAGCCGCCCGGCGGAGGCCGAGCTGCCCTCCTCGATCAGGGCGATGAGCAGGTGCTCCACCGACACGTACTCGTCCTTCAGCCGGTCGGCCTCCCGCTTGGCCGTCTCCAGCAGGCGCGAGAGCCGCTGTGTCACGTAGACCTGGCCGGGCGAGGCGCCGGGGCCGCTCACCCGGGGGCGGCGGCCCAGCTCCGCCTCCAGATCGGTCCTGAGCCGGTCGGTGTCGACGTTCGCGTACGAGAGCAGGCGGGGGATCAGCCCCTCCGGCTGGTCGAGCAGCGCCAGCAGCAGGTGCTCGCCGTCCACCTCGGTGTTCCCGAAGCGCAGGGCCTTGGTCTGCGCGTCGTGCAGCGCCTCCTGCGACTTCTGCGTCAGCTGGTTCATGTCCACGGCGGGCCTCCGATGGGTCGGGAACGGCCGCGCTGGGCGGCCTCCAGGTCGGCGATGCGGTCCAGCAGGTCCAGTACGAGGCCGATCGCCGCGTAGTTGATCGAGAACCCGGCCCGCAGCCGCCGGATCCGCGCCATGGCGGGCAGTTGGGAGGGCGGGAGCCACAGGTGCCCGGCGGCGTCGGTCCAGGCGTCGAGCACGCCCAGCACGACGAGGCGCCGCACCAGCTCGGGGTGGGTTCCCGTCGCCCTGGCGAACGTCTCCAGATCCAGGCGCTCGGGCCTGGCCAGCTGGTAGGTCCTGGCCGTCTCCCGCGAGGTCTCCTCCCGAACCTCCCGCCGGGTCTCTTCCCGGGTCTCCTGCCGGGCTTCCCGCGGGCCCTCGCGCGGACGGGGGGCCGCGCCCCTGTCCGGGGCGGACCCGGCGCGTCCTCCGTCCGCCGGGTCCGCCGGCGGGCGGGCGGGGCGCGGGTCCGGACGGGGCGTCCCGCGCTCAGGGAACGGGTGGGTCATCGCCGCCTCCTCGGGTCGAACGAGGAGACCGCGGCGAGCTGCTCGAACAGCCGCCGCTCCTCCTCCGACAGCCGGTCCGGGACCATGATCCGCACCTCGGCGTACAGGTCGCCGGCCTTGTCGCCTCGGCTGGGCATCCCCCGGCCGCGCAGCCGCAGCCGCCGGCCGCCGGAGGTCCCCGGCGGCACCTTGACCTTGGCCTCGCCCCCGGGGGTGTCGACCACGACGGGGGCGCCGAGCGCCGCCTCCCACGGGGTGACCGGGAGCAGGACGTGAAGGTCGCGTCCCTCGATCCGGTAGCGGGGGTGCGGGGCGATCCTGACGATCAGGTAGAGGTCGCCCGCGGGCGCCCCGTCGCCGCCCCGGCCGCCCTGCCCGGCCAGCCTGATGCGCTGCCCGTCGACGACGCCCGGCGGGATGTCGATCCGCAGCTCGCGCGAACCGACGGTGATGGAGCGAGGCCCGCCCCGGTAGGCCTCCTCCACGGTCAGGACGATCTCGGCCTCCTGGTCGGCGCCGGGTATCGGCCCCCAGCTCGCGCCGGACCGGCCTCTCCTGCCGGAGAACAGCCCTTCGAGGAGGTCGTCGAGGTCGACCCCCTCCTGGAAGCCGCCGAAACCCGCGCCCCCGCCCCGGGCCCCGGCCCCGCCCCGGCCCGCGCCCGCCGCGCGGCTCCCGGCGCGTGCCCACGTCTCCGGGTCCACGTCGTCGGGCACCTGGCGGAACTCCGGCCCGAACGCGTCGTAGCGGCGCCGGGTCCCGGGGTCGGACAGCACGCTGTAGGCCTCGGAGACCTCCTTGAAGCGGTCCTCGGCGGACGGGTCCTTGTTGACGTCGGGGTGGTTGGCCCGCGCCAGCTTGCGGTAGGCGCGCTGGATGTCCTCCTGGCTCGCCCCCCGCCGCACGCCGAGGATCTCGTAGAAGTCCCGGTCGGGGGGCATCATGCCCCCTTGGCCACCACGACCAGCGCGGGCCGCAGCAACTGTTCGCCGTCCCCGTAGCCGGGCCGCACCACCTGCAGGATCGTGCCGTCGGGAACGCCCTCCCGCGCGAGCACGCCCACCGCCTCGTGCCTGGCCGGGTCGAACACGGCCCCGGTGTCGTCGCGGCGCGCGTAACCGAGGCGGGACACCGCCTCCTGCGCCTGGTCGCGGATCGCCCGCATCCCGGCGACGATGGAGCCGGGATCGGTCTCCGCGTGCTCCAGGGCGCGGTCCAGGTTGTCCAGCACGGGCAGCCACTCCCCGGCGGCCCGCGCCCGCTCGTCCGACCGCGTCCGCTCGGCGTCCCTGCCGACGCGCTTGCGCAGGTTGTCGAGGTCGGCGAGGGCGCGCCGCCGGCGGTCCTGGAGATCGGCCACCATGGCCTGGAGCTCCAGGACGCGCTCCTGGAGGTCGTCCGGGGCGTCCGGGGCGTACCCACGCCCCTCCTTGACCTCCGGCCTCTGGTCACGCTCCTCCAGGTCACGTGCCTCCTGACCACCGCGCCGGGTCTCGGACCCCTGGGCGCCCCGAGGTCCCTGGGCTCCGTGCCTGTCCGGGGGCCGGTCGGGGGGCCCGTCGTGGGGCCCGTCGTGGGCTCGCGCCTCCCGGCCGGCGTCCCGATCCCGGTCGTCCTCCCGGTCGTACGGCTCCCGGTTCAGCGGTTCCCGTCCGGGCGGGTCGTACCCGCCGCGCGGCTCCCCGTCACGGCGCGGGACGTGCCGGCCACGCCCGGGTGTCTCACTCATCGGTCGTGAACTCCGCGTCGATGACGTCGTCGTCCCGGCCGCCCGGGGAACCGGACGCCCCCGCGGCTCCCGGGCCGCCCGCGGCCCCCGGGGCGCCGGAGCCGGCCGCGCCGAGGCTGTGGTAGATCTGCTGGAGCTCGGCGGTGAGCGAGCGGACCCGGTCGAGCGGGGCCTCCTGCTTGATCGCGTCGCGGGCGTCGTGCGCCAGCATGTCGGCCCGCGCCCTCTCGTGGACGGGTACCGAGTCGCCCAGCTCGGCCAGGCGGCGCTCCACCTGGTAGGCGGCGCTGTCGAGCTCGTTGCGCGCGTCCACCACCTGCCGCATCCGCTGGTCCTCCTCGCGGTGCCGCTCGGAGTCGGCGACCATCCGCTCGACCTCGCTCGTGTCCAGGTTCGAGCTCTCGCTGATCGTGATGCGCTGCTCGGCGCCGGTGTCCTTGTCCTTGGCCGAGACGTTCAGGATCCCGTTGGCGTCGACGTCGAAGGTCACGTCGACCTGCGGCACCCCGCGCGGGGCGGGCCGGATGTTCTCCAGCCGGAACCGGCCCAGGGGACGGTTGTCGGCGGCGCGCTCGCGCTCGCCCTGCAGCACGACGACGTCCACGGCGCTCTGGTTGTCCTCGGCGGTGCTGAACGTCTCGGAACGGCGGGCCGGGATGGTCGTGTTGCGCTCGATGACCTTCGTCATCACCCCGCCGAGCGTCTCGATGCCGAGGGAGAGCGGTGTCACGTCGAGCAGTACGACGTCCTTCAGTTCGCCCTTGATGACGGCGGCCTGGACCGCGGCGCCCAGCGCCACCACCTCGTCCGGGTTGACCGTCATGTTCGGTTCCTTGCCGCCCGTCATCCGGCGTACCAGGTTCTGCACGGCGGGCATCCTGGTCGAGCCGCCCACCAGGATCACCTCGTCGATGTCGTCGGCGGTGAGCTTGGCGTCGGCCATGGCCTGCTGGACGGGTCCCTTGCACCGTTCGAGCAGGTCGGCGGTGATCTCCTCGAAGGTCGAGCGTCTGAGCGTGGTGTTCAGGTGCTTGGGGCCCGAGGCGTCCGCGGTGATGAAGGGCAGGCTGATCTGCGTCTGGGTGACCGCCGACAGCTCGACCTTGGCCTTCTCCGCGGCCTCGAACAATCGCTGCAGGGCCTGCGGGTCCTGGCGCAGGTCGATGCCGTTGTCCCGCTGGAACTCGTCGGCGAGGTAGTCGACGACGCGCCGGTCGAAGTCGTCGCCGCCCAGGTGGGAGTCGCCCGCGGTCGCCCGCACCTCCACGACGCCGTCCCCGATGGCGAGGACGCTGACGTCGAAGGTGCCGCCGCCCAGGTCGAAGACGAGCACGGTCTCGCTCTCCTGGCGGTCGAGGCCGTAGGCGAGGGCCGCCGCGGTCGGCTCGTTGATGATCCGCAGGACCTCCAGGCCGGCGATCTTCCCGGCGTCCTTGGTGGCCTGGCGCTGGGAGTCGTTGAAGTACGCGGGCACGGTGATGACCGCCTCGGTGACCTTCTCCCCCAGGAACCTCGAGGCGTCGTCCACGAGCTTGCGCAGGACGGCCGCGGCGATCTCCTCGGGCGCGTACAGCTTCTCGTTGATCTTGAAGCGGACGGCCCCGTCGGGGCCGGGGACGACGTCGAACGACACGGCGGTCAGCTCGCTGGCGACCTCGTCGTGGCGGCGGCCGATGAAGCGCTTGGCCGAGTAGATCGTCCCCTTGGGGTTGAGGATCGCCTGGCGGCGGGCCAGCTGCCCGACCAGGCGTTCACCGTTGTCGGTGAACGCCACGACCGAGGGCGTCGTCCGCGCCCCCTCGGCGTTGGGGATCACCGTGGGCTTGTCGCCCTCCATCGTGGCGATCACCGAGTTGGTGGTGCCCAGATCGATTCCGACTGCTTTAGGCATGCTGCCCTCCTGTGCGCTGTGGCTCCCGCTGTGCGCTGCAGCTCCCCGCTGTGCGCTGTGGCTCCCGGCACTCGCCGGACGGCCCGGCGGCGGACACGGGACGGGGCGCGGGCGATGCCGCCCGTGCCCCCGTCCGTGCGGGCTCCGGCCCGGGGACGCCGGTCGGAGCCGGTCAGATCTGCTGATGCATCTGCTGGGACGTGCCCACGTCGAGCAGCCGGCGCGCCTCGGCGGCGTGCGGGGCCGCGACCAGCACCTCGTAGCGGTCGGCGACGATCGCGCTCGACGAGAGGAAGTCGCGCTTGCCCCCGGTGAGCGCGTGGCCGACCAGCCCGAAGATCGCTCCGGCGATGGCGCCCCAGATCAGGCCCCACAGGACCAGGATGAAGGGGAACCGTCCGGGAGTGAAGATCGCGAAGAACAGGCCGATCAGCAGTCCGAACCAGGCACCGGTCGCCGCGCCCATCCCCGCGGCGCGAAGATAGGTCAGCCGCCCGAGCACCTGCTCGACGAGCCGGAGACCGACTCCGACGATCATCGTGTGCTCGACCGGGAACTTCTGGTCCGACAGCCGGTCCACGGCACGTTGTGCCTCGGCGTAGTTGCCGAAACCCGCCACCGTCTCGTGGCCGGTCAAACTGATGTCAGGTCGCATGGCACTTCCCTTCGACGGGCACCCGCGAGGTGAATCCGTACGCGACCCACCCTGATCCCGGGACGGCGTCCCCACATCCCCAGACCTGACAGTCATCTCCCCGGACCTGACAGTCATCTCCCCGGACCTGACAGTCATCGCCGGCCCCGTCATCGCCGGCGCCGGTGTCCGGTCCCGATCAGCCGGTGTCCGGTCCCGGTCAGCCGGGGCCCAGGCCGTGCCGGAAGGCGTAGGTCACCGCCTGGGCCCGGTCACGCAGTCCCGCCTTGGCGAAGAGGTTGTTGATGTGCGTCTTGACCGTCGCCTCGGAGATGAACAGCTCCCCGGCGATCTCCGCGTTCGAGCGGCCCGCCGCTATCAGCCCCAGCACCTCGCTCTCCCTGCGGGTCAGCCCGTCCGGCAGGCCCGGCGCGCGGCGGCTCCCGGTCACCGCCTCGGCCAGCCGCCGCTGGACGGCCGGGTCGAACTGGGCCTCGCCCTCGACCACGGTGGCGATGGCCGAGGCCAGGGATTCGGCGTCGGTGTCCTTGGTCAGATAGCCCCGCGCCCCCGCGCCCAGCGCGGCGAAGATCGACTCGTCGTCGGAGTACGTCGTCAGGACCACCACGTGGATGTCCGGGTGGGCCTCCCTGATCCTGCGGGTCGCCTCCACCCCGTCCATGCGGGGCATCCGCAGGTCCATCAGGACCACGTCGGGCCCGAGCGAGCCGGCCAGCTCGACCGCCTCCCGCCCGTCGGCCGCGGCCCCCACGACCTCGACGCCGGGCAGCAGTCCCAGCAGCAGCACCAGCCCTTCGCGCACCACCGTCTGGTCGTCGGCCACCAGCACCCGCACGATCACTTCGGCCACCTCGGACACCTCGTCCCTCTGACCCGCCCGCCTGTCCTCGCGCCGCTCCCGCGCCGGAACGGCCTCGCGGCCGCACGGCACCGGCGCGTCGGGGCGTACCCGTACCGGCACCGGCGTGAACCGTCCACGGCGCGGCGCCCACCCCCGCGGCGGCGCCGCGCCGCGGGCGGCTCACGCCGGGACCCGCAGCAGGACCTCGAAACCCTCCGCGCCCGGCCGCGCGGCCAGCGAACCGCCGATCAGCTCGGCCCGCTCGCGCATCCCCACCAGCCCGTACCCCCCTTCCCGCGACGCCGGCGGGCCCGGCGGGCCGCCCGTGTCGCGCACCTCCAGCTCGCACCACGCGCCGGCGCGGCGCAGAGCCACCGACACCGCGGCGCCCGGCGCGTGCTTGCGCACGTTCGTCAGCGCCTCCTGCGCGGTCCTGGCCACCGCCAGCCTGGCCCCCGCCTCCAGCGAACCGAGATCCCCGGCGACCGAGACCGCGCAGGGCGCCCCCGTCACCGACCGGAACTCCACCGCCAGCCGCTCCAGCCGCTCGGCCAGCGGAAGCTCCTGCCCGCGCAGCGCGTCGAGCGCCCGTCGGGTCTCCTCCAGCCCGGCGCGCGCCAGCCGCACGGCGCGGTTGACCCGGTCGAGGGCCGCCGCGGGGTCCCCGCCCTGCTCCAGCAGCAGCCGCGCCCCCTCCAGGTGAACGATCTGGGCCGACTGCGAGTGCGCCAGGATGTCGTGGACCTCCCTGGCCAGCCGCGCCCGCTCGGCCAGCACGGCCTCCCCCGCCCGCGCCTCGGCGAGCGCCGTGGCGTGCTCCCTGGTCGTCCTCACGTGCCGTATCAGGAAGATGACGACGGTGGCGTAGGTGAGGCCGAGGATGTTGCCCCACACCTCCCAGTCCCGCAGCCCGACCAGGAAGGACAGGGCCGCCGTTCCGGCGATGTCGGCCGTGACCAGGAGCACCGCCGGCCAGAAACGGGTCCTGAACGGCGCGGTGAAGACGACGAAGTACACGAACCCCATGCCGCTGAAGTCACTGATCGCGTTCAGGACGAACCCGCCGGTCAGGGTGGCCGCGAGCAGCCAGGTGTTGCGCCGTTCGTCCCTGCCCAGCAGCACCCACACGCAGCAGCCGAAGACGGCGGCGCTGAGGGGGAGCAGCTTGAGCACGTCCGGCCAGCCCATCTCGAAAACGGCGAGCAACGGGCTGAAGAGCAGGTACACCGCCAGCACGACGGCGAGGAACCAGCGCACCGAGGGGCGGCGGAAGAACGTCACGACCACAAATTATCCGTGCCCCCGGCGGCCGGCCATGGGCCCCGGGGTGGAGATCGCCTCCACCCCCGGCCGCCGCGACCTCCTCCCGGGTGGACATCGCGGGTTCCACCCCCGGGACCGTGCGTCCCCACCCGCCCCGGGGCCATCGTCGAGGCATGTCAGCAATCAGCGTCACCCACCTCGGCAAGTCGTTCGGCGGGGTACGAGCCGTCGACGACCTGTCGTTCACGGTGGAACGGGGAACACTCACGGCCTTCATCGGCCCCAACGGGGCGGGCAAGACCACCACCCTGCGCATGATCCTCGGCCTGGTCACGCCCACCGAGGGCACCGCGGCCGTCGGCGGCGGCCCCTACCGCGACCTGGAGCGTCCGATCGCCACGGTCGGCGCGGTCCTGGAGGCCGCGGCCTTCCACCCGGGGCTGAGCGCCCGCACGCACCTGGAGGCGCTCCGCCTCGCCGCGGGACTGGATCCCGGGTGCGTGGACCACGTGCTGGAACAGGTCGACCTCACCGCCTCGGCCGGCCGCAAGGTGGGGGGCTTCTCCCTGGGCATGCGCCAGCGGCTCGCCCTGGCCTCCGCGCTGCTGGGGGACCCGGAGATCCTCATCCTCGACGAGCCCGCCAACGGCCTGGACCCGACGGGCATGCGCTGGCTGCGGGGCTTCCTGCGGGCCTACACCCACCAGGGGCGCACGGTCCTGGTCTCCACGCACGTGCTCGCCGAGATCCAGCAGATCGCCGACCACGCGATCGTCGTACGGGCGGGACGCCTCGCCTGGCAGGGCCCGCTCTCCCCGGACACCGACCTGGAGGAGCTCTACCTGGAGGTGACCGCGTGAACGGCCTGATCCGCGCCGAACTCCTCAAGGCGCGCGCGAGCCGCACCACCTGGATCCTGGCCGGCCTGGCGCCCCCGCTGTGCGTGGCGTGGGCGGGGCTGATGGTCTTCCTGATGGGGCAGGTCGGCGGGATGCCGCTCGACGCGCAGATCGAGAACGTCTACAGCATGACCCAGCAGGCCTACGTCTTCACCCTGGTGCTCGGCGTCCTCGGCATGGCCGGGGAGAACCGCCACCAGACGATCACCTGGCAGTTCCTGGTCAGCCCCGGGCGGGACCGGGTGGTGACGGCCAAGCTGGCCGCGTACGGGATCGTCGGCCTGGTGATCGCCACGGTCTCGGCGCTGGCCACGCTGGTGGCGGGCCTGGTCATGCTCGGCCTGGCCGGCTATCCCGCCTGGACCCCCGCGGTGCCCGCGGTCCTGCTCGGCTCGGCGCTCGCGGTCGTCCTGTACGGCCTGCTCGGGGTGGGCCTGGGGGCCCTGATCCGCAACCAGGTGGCGGCGGTGGCGGTGGCGCTGGCCTGGTTCATGTACGCCGACTACCTGCTCGTCAGTTTCCTGCCCGACCTGGGCAGGTGGCTGCCGACCGGGGCCGCCCGCGCCCTGGGCGGCATGCCCCTGGGCGGCGAGCTGCTGCCCGTCTGGGGCGGCGGGCTGCTGTTCGCGGGCTACGTCGCGGCGGCCGTGCTCGCCGCCCGCGCGCTGACGCTGCGCCGCGACGTCACGTGACCTCGCCGTACGACGGCACGGGCGGCGGGACGGTCCGCGTCACGGCGTGCCGTCCCGGCCGGCCGTACCGGGTGAGCCCTGGGGACACGCCCCACGGCGTGCCCCCGGGGCTCACGCCATGGCGTCGCGGACGGCGGCGTGGGCCGCGTCGCGCATCGCGGCGTGCAGCCTCGCGTTGGACTCCCGGTCGGTGCGCACCTCGACCATCCGCAATCCTTCGCCGTGCAGCGCCTTGACCAGCTGGCCCGGCTCGTCCACGAAGGTGTACGGCGTGCCGGTGGCGGCGGCCACGTAGCCCAGGTCCACCCCGTGCGAGGTGCCGAAGACCCGCTCGAAGGGGTCGCGCAGCGTGGCCTGGGGCAGCAGGGAGAAGATCCCGCCGCCGTCGTTGTTCACCACGACCAGGCAGAGGTCGGGGCGCGGCTCGCGGGAGCCGAGGAGCAGCCCGTTCTGGTCGTGCAGGAAGGTCAGGTCGCCCATCAGGGCGTAGGAGGGGCCGTTGTGGGCGAGGGCGGCGCCCATCGCCGACGACACCACGCCGTCGATCCCGGCCGCCCCCCGGTTTGCCATGATCCGCAGGCCCCGCCGGGGGCGCATCGCCTGGTCGAGGTCGCGGATCGGCATGGAGGAGCCGGAGAACAGCAGTGCCCCGTTGGGCAGCGCCTCCGCCAGGTCGCGGGCCAGGCGCGGCTCGCTGAGCCCCGACCCGTCCAGCACCTCGTCGATCGCGGCCCTGGCCGCCGTCTCGGCGCGGCGCCAGGAGTGCAGCCACGTGTCGTCGCCCGCGGCGACCGGGATCTCCACCACCTGGGCCACCTGGGTGGCCGAGCGGGTCGGGTCGGGCCAGCGGGTCATGTCGGCGGCGACCACGATGTGCTCGCCCGCGTGCCTCAGCCAGTTGAGCAGCGGCCGGGACAGGCCGGGGCGGCCCAGGGTGACCACGACGTCGGGGCGGTGCCGGTCGGCGAACTCCGGGGTGCCCAGGAGGAAGTGGTAGGCCGACATCGCGTGGTCGCCGTAGCGGGCGCCGCCGTTGGGCTCCGACAGGACCGGCCACCCGGCCATGCCCGCCGCCGCCACGTACCTGCGGGTGTTGGTCGCGCCGTCGCCGACGACCAGCACGCCCCGCCGGGTCGGCGGCAGGTGCAGCGCCACCGGCGGGGAGGCCACCCTGGCACGGACCCAGGGACCCGCGGCGTCGCCCTCCAGGGACTCGGACCACGAGGGGTCACCGTCCGGGATCAGCGGCTCGCGGAAGGCCACGTTGAGGTGGACGGGCCCCGGGTCGTACGGGCCCATCGCGCGCTGGTAGGCGCGGCAGGCCGTCGACCGCCAGTAGGCGACCTGGCCGGGGCGGTCCTCGGGCACGCCGATCTCGCTGAACCAGCGCACGGCCGTGCCGTACAGCTTGATCTGGTCGACGGTCTGGCTGGCACCGGTGTCGCGCAGCTCGGGCGGGCGGTCGGCGGTGAGCACCAGCAGCGGCACCCCCGACTCGTGCGCCTCGATGACGGCCGGGTGGAAGTTGGCCGCCGCGGTGCCGGAGGTGCAGATCAGGACGACCGGACGATCGCTGCGGCGGGCCAGGCCCACCGCCAGGTGCGAGGCCGAGCGCTCGTCCACCCGCACGTGCAGCCGGATGCGGCTGTCGGCGTGCACGGCCAGGGCGAGCGGCGCCGAGCGCGAACCCGGTGCGAGCACCACGTCCGTCAGACCGCAGCGGGCCAGCTCGTCGACCAGCACCGTCGCGAGCGCGGTCGCGGGATTCACCGCACCGCCTCCTTATCTCCGCACCCGGGGGTGAGTCCGTCCTGAGGCGCGCGAAAGCGCCCTCGCCTGCGCGGGGCGGCGCGCCCGGGGGCCGGATCCGTTCGGACCCCCCGCTGCCCCCGGGGGCGGCGGGACACTGTGCCTCGTCTGTGCCCTCGCCGCCCGCGGCCGCGCCGGAACCTGTCGTCGGCCGCCCCTAGGGACGGCGCGGGAACCTGCCGAAGTCGGGGGAGCGCTTCTCCTTGAACGCGTTGCGCCCCTCCTGCGCCTCCTCGCTCATGTAGTAGAGCAGGGTGGCGTCACCGGCGAACTGCTGCATCCCCGCGGCGCCGTCGGTGACCGCGTTCAGCGCGCCCTTGAGCATGCGCAGCGCCAGCGGCGACTTGTCCAGCATCTCCCTGGCCCACTTGACCGTCTCGGCCTCGAGCTCGGCGAGCGGCACGACCGCGTTGACCAGACCCCAGTCGAGGGCCTTCTGCGCGTCGTACTGGCGGCAGAGGTACCAGATCTCGCGGGCCCGCTTCAGGCCGACGGTCTCGGCCAGCAGCCAGGAGCCGTAGCCGCCGTCGAAGGAGCCGACCTTGGGGCCGGTCTGGCCGAAGACCGCGTTGTCGGCGGCGATGGACAGGTCACAGCACACGTGCAGCACGTGGCCGCCGCCGATGGCGTAACCGGCGATCATGGCGATGACCGGCTTGGGACAGCGGCGGATCTGGACCTGCAGGTCGAGCACGTTGAGCCGGCCGACGTGCGGGGTGGACTTGTCGACGTAGCCGTCGTCGCCGCGGATCTTCTGGTCGCCCCCGGAGCAGAAGGCCCGGTCGCCCGCGCCGGTGAAGATGATCACACCGACCTCGGCGTCCTCCTGGGCGACGTTGAAGGCGTCCTTGAGCTCGAAGAGCGTCGTCGGGCGGAACGCGTTGTGCCGCTCCGGACGGTTGATCGTGATCTTGGCGATTCCCTCGCCGGTCTCGTAGATGATGTCCTCGTACTGCCCGGACCTCTTCCAGTCGACCGCGCCGTCGCGCTCGGAGGCCGTCTCCGCCACCACCTGATCGTCCACGCCCGGCTCGACCCGCTCCGTGCCCACGATGGCTTCACCCTCTCCGCTTTACCGGGACCACCCCGGCTGTTGTCCGGCATTCGGCACTAACCTTACGACTGTGATGACCATTCCTGTGCATGAGGAGTGGCTTTCCGTGCAACGGGAACTGCACGCCGTGGTTTCGGCGCCGGGCCCGGAGCTGTTCCGGGCCGTCGGCGCGGCACTGGACGGCCGCGGTCCCGCCGTGCTGCCCCTCTCCCCCGCCCTGCCCGCCCCCGCGCTGCGGGCGACGCTCGACGCGCTGCGCCCCACCCACGTCGACGGGGTCCGCCGCGAGGGCGGCGTCGGCGTGCCCGCCGAGGTCGCGGTGGTCATCGCCACCAGCGGCTCGACCGGCGTCCCCAAGGGCGCGCAGCTGTCCGCCGAGGCCCTGATCGCCTCCGCGTCGGCCTCGCTGCGGCGCCTGGACGCCGGGGCGGGCGAGCGCTGGCTGTGCTGCCTGCCCCCCTCCCACGTGTCCGGCCTGCAGGTCCTGGTGAGGTCGCTGCTGGGCGGGACCGAGCCGATCGTGCACGACGGGTTCTCCCCCGAGGCCGTGCTCTCCAGCGGCGCGGACCACGTCTCGCTGGTGCCGACCCAGCTGCGCCGGCTGCTCCAGGTGAATTCGCCGCGTCTCCCGCCTCTGTCGATGTTCGGGACGATCCTGCTCGGCGGCGCCGCCGCTCCCCCCGGCCTGCTCGCCGCGGCCCGCGCCGCCGGGGCCAGGGTGGTCACCACGTACGGCATGAGCGAGACCTGCGGCGGGTGCGTCTACGACGGCGAGCCCCTCGACGGGGTGGGGGTCGACGTCGGCGACGACGGCCGGATCCGCCTGGGCGGGCCCGTGCTGTTCTCCGGCTACCGGCTGCGTCCCGACCTCACCGAGGCCGCCCGCGACGGCGGCTGGTTCCTCACCTCGGACCTGGGCGTCCTGGAGGGCGGGCGGCTGCGCGTGCTGGGGCGGGCCGACGACGTCGTCAACACCGGGGGCGAGAAGGTCGTCGCCGCGGCGGTGGCCGCCGTGGTGGCCGAGCATCCCGCGATCGTCGACGCCGTCGTGGTCGGCCGTCCCGATCCCGAGTGGGGCGAGCGGGTGGTGGCCGTCGTCGTCTCGCCCTCCCCGCCGTCCCTGGCCGAGGTCCGCGCCTTCGCCAAGGAGCGGCTGCCCGCATACGCGGCCCCCGCCGAACTGATCGTTGTGACCGAAATACCACTTTTGGCCAATGGCAAGCCGGACCTCGAAACTCTCCGTTATGGTCGTGATCGGGAACCGTGAAGGTGCCGTGACACGTCCAATCAGGTAGCCGAAGCAGGAAGGACAAGCCCGATGAACGTCACCCGCAAGACATGGGTCTCGGCTGGAATCGTGAGCCTGGTCCTCGCCGGCGGCATCTCCGTCACGGCCGCCGCCGCGTCGGGCGGGCTCGGGAGGGCGGAGAAACCGTCGGCCGAGCCGGTGCCGGTCGCCCCGAACGAGCCGGGAACCTCCTCCCAGGAGCCGTCCCCGACCGCGCCCGTCCCTCCCGCGGAGGACTTCGTGGTGTCCAGGGAGGTCAATCCCGACCCCCGGAAGGTCGTCGAGTACTGGAGCGAGAACCGCCTGGAGCAGGCGGAGCCCTTCCCGATGCCCATGGTCGACGGCCCCGTGCGCGAAGGCGCCGTGGACCCGGCGCAGGAGGGCCCCGCGGAGAGCCCCGTGGAAGTGATCGAGTAGGCCCTCCCGGGCGCCCACGTGCGGGTGGATCGCCGGGAAGGCGGTCCGCCCTTCATATTTTCCGGGTCGGGTCGGGAACAGAAAGTTCTTGCCTGGGGTTATTGGTACTGGTGCGCCGAGCGGCCCCCAGACCGCCCCACCCCAAGACCAGCAGACCGTAAATTCAGACGACTCCGTGATGGAGGAGGTGTCCTCATGCCCCCAACCGCCGTGGCGACCTCATCTGAGGCCCCGACGACCCTCGACCAGCTCCTTGACCGAGGGCGAGTCCAGGGCCACCTTTCACTCGCGGAGCTGCGCCACGCCTTCGCCGAGGCGGGCATCAGCCCGACCGAGGGCAGGTCGATCCTGCGCGAGCTCACCGAGGCGGGCGTCAGCCTGGCGGCCGAGAACGAGCCCGCGCTGTCCGCGTCCAGCGCCAAGAGCACCCGCAAGACCCCCGTCCGCAAGGCCAAGGCCGCGCCCGTGAGGAAGGGGGCGGCGAAGACCGAGATCACGGCCGGCGCCCCGGACGCCGCCACGACCGGCGCCGAGCCCGCGGGCGACCTCAAGACCGCCAGGCCCGTCAAGAAGGCCGGGACCGCCAAGAGCGCCGCCAAGGGTGTCAAGGACGCCAAGGACGCCAAGGACACGGCGGAGCTCGACGACGAGTGGAACCCGCCGGAGGAGGCCGAGGTGGAGGTCGAGCCGACCCTCGACCTCGACGACCAGTCCTCCGTCATGGGCGACTCGGTGCACACCTACCTGAAGTCGATCGGCCGCCGCACCCTGCTCACCGCCGCGCAGGAGGTCGAGCTGGCCAAGCGCATCGAGGCCGGGCTGTACGCCGAGTCCAAGCTGGAGGCCGACCCGGGTCTGTCCGCGGCCGCGCGCGACGACCTGGAGTGGATCGCCGAGGACGGCCGCCGGGCCAAGGACCACATGCTGGAGGCCAACCTGCGCCTGGTCGTCTCCGTGGCCAAGAAGTACACCGACCGGGGCATGGCCCTGCTCGACGTGGTCCAGGAGGGCAACCTGGGCCTGATCCGCGCGGTGGAGAAGTTCGACTACACCAAGGGCTACAAGTTCTCCACCTACGCCATGTGGTGGATCCGCCAGGCCATCCAGCGCGGCTTCGCCGACTCGGCCCGCACCATCAGGCTTCCGGTGCACGTGCTGGAGATGCTCTCCAAGCTGTCGCGCGTCGAGCGTGACATGCACCAGCGTCTGGGCCGCGAGCCCACGCCGGAGGAGCTGGGCGTCGAGCTCGACAAGACCCCCGACCAGATCGAGGAGCTGCTGCGCACCAGCCGCCAGCCGATCAGCCTCAACGCCACCATCGGCGAGGACGGCGAGACCACCATCGGCGACCTCATCGAGGACGTCGACTCGCCCGAGGCGTCGGAGGTCGTCGACCGCCAGCTGCTGGGCGAGCAGCTGCGCGGCGTGCTCGGCAACCTCTCCCCCAGGGAGGCCAAGATCATGGCCCTGCGCTTCGGCCTCGTCGACGGCAAGCCCCACACCCTCGACGAGATCGGCAAGTGTCTCGGTCTGACGCGCGAGCGCATCCGCCAGCTGGAGAAGGAGTCGCTCTCCAAGCTCCGCCATCCCAGCAACACCCGCCCGCTGCTCGACTGGGCCAGCTGACCGGCCGTCCGGCCGTTCCGGAGTCCCGATAGTCCCGAAGGGCCTGGTCGCGGTGGCCGCGGTGGTGGTGTGCGTGCGGCGCCGGTCGCCGCGGCC